>WIJN01000040.1:0-1438 GCA_009496085.1 Streptococcus mitis
TGAACTGCACCCCAAAAGTTAGACAGAAAAAATCTAACTTTTGGGGTGTTTTTATTATGAAATTAACTTATGATGATAAAGTTCAGATCTATGAACTTAAAAAACAAGGATATAGCATAGAGAAGCTTTCAAATAAATTTGGGATAAACAATTCTAATATTAGGTACATGATTAAATTGATTGATCGTTACGGAATAGAGTTCGTCAAAAAAGGAAAAAATCGTTACTATTCTCCTGATTTAAAGCAAGAAATGATTCATAAAGTCTTACATGAAGGCTGGACTAAAGATAGAGTTTCTCTTGAATACGGCCTCCCAAGTCGTACGATACTTCTTAATTGGCTAGCACAATACAAGAAAAACGGGTATACTATTGTTGAGAAAACAAGAGGGAGACCAACTAAAATGGGACGTAAACGGAAGAAAACTTGGGATGAAATGACAGAACTAGAGCGACTCCAAGAGGAGAATGAACGCTTACGTACTGAGGTAGCTTACTTAAAAAAGTTAAAAGAGCTGGAAGACAGGGACGAAGCTATACAGCGAGAAAGGCAGAGACAATTAGAGAAATGGCTTCAGGAGGATTTCGACTAGATTTACTTCTTGAAGTGGCTCGTTTACCTCGCTCAACTTACTATTATCAGTTGAAGGAACTAGATGGGCTTGACAAAGATAAAGATCTTAAAGCTGAAATTCAAGCTATTTTTACTGAGCACAAAGGAAATTATGGCTATCGCCGAATAACTCTTGAATTGAGGAATCGTGGTCATATAGTAAACCATAAGAAGGTCCAACGTCTGATGAAAATCCTTGGTTTAAGTGCTCGAATTCGCCGTAAACGAAAGTATTCTTCCTACCAAGGAGAGATTGGCAAGAAAGCAGAGAATCTCATTCAACGCCAGTTTGAAGGATCGAGACCAATGGAAAAGTGTTATACGGATGTGACAGAGTTTGCCATTCCAAATAGCACGCAGAAATTGTATTTATCGCCTGTTTTAGATGGCTTTAACAGCGAAATTATTGCTTTTAATCTTTCTTGTTCTCCTAATTTAGAACAAGTAAAAACGATGTTGGAACAGGCCTTCACAGAGAAACACTACGAGAATACGATTCTCCATAGTGACCAAGGTTGGCAATACCAACACGATTCTTATCATCGGTTCCTAGAGAGTAAGGGAATTCAAGCATCCATGTCACGTAAGGGCAACAGCCCAGACAACGGTATGATGGAATCTTTCTTTGGCATTTTAAAATCCGAAATGTTTTATGGCCATGAGAAAAACTTTAAATCACTTAATCAATTGGAACAAGCCATTATAGACTATATCGATTACTACAACAACAAACGAATTAAGGTAAAACTAAAAGGACTTAGTCCTGTCCAATACAGAACTAAATCCTTTCAATAATTATTTGTCCAACTTTTTGGGATCAGTACA
>WIJN01000041.1:0-1390 GCA_009496085.1 Streptococcus mitis
GCTGTTGGGTTAGCTTTCTTAACGGCTTCTTCTACTTTAGTTTTTTCTGCGTCTGTTAAGTTTGCTGGATCTTTAACTGGAGTTACTTCTGGATCTACAAGACCATTTGAGTCAGCTGTTTTAGCTGTCTTCTCTGGTGTTAGACTTGCTGTTGATCCGTCTGGGAAGGTTACAGTTGTTGTTCCATCGTTACCTACTTCAACTTTCGTTGCTGTTGGGTTAGCTTTCTTAACGGCTTCTTCTACTTTAGTTTTTTCTGCGTCTGTTAAGTTTGCTGGATCTTTAACTGGAGTTACTTCTGGATCTACAAGACCATTTGAGTCAGCTGTTTTAGCTGTCTTCTCTGGTGTTAGACTTGCTGTTGATCCATCTGGGAAGGTTACAGTTGTTGTTCCATCTTTACCTACTTCAACATCTTTAGCTGTTGGGTTAGATTTCTTAACTTCTTCTGCTACTTTAGCTTTTTCTGCATCTGTTAAGTTTGCTGGATCTTTAACTGGTGTTACTGATGGATCTTTAGCACCGTTTGAGTCAGCTGATTTAACTGTCTTATCTGGTGTTACTGTTGTTGTTGATCCATCTGGGAAGGTTACAGTTGTTGTTCCATCTTTACCTACTTCAACATCTTTCGCTGTTGGGTTAGATTTCTTAACTTCTTCTGCTACTTTAGCTTTTTCTGCGTCTGTTAAGTTAGCTGGATCTTTAACTGGTGTTACTTCTGGATCTTTAACTCCTTCTGCATCTTTAGCTTTCTCTACTGCTTTAGCTGCTGGAATTTCTGCTGTTGATCCGTCTGGGAATGTTACAGTTGCTGTTCCATCGTTACCTACTTCAACTTTTGTTGCTGTTGGGTTAGCTTTCTTAGCTGCTTCTTCTACTTTAGTTTTTTCTGCGTCTGTTAAGTTAGCTGGATCTTTAACTGGTGTTACTGATGGGTCTTTAGCACCATTTGAGTCAGCTGATTTAACTGTCTTATCTGGTGTTACTGTTGTCGTTGAACCATCTGGGAAGGTTACAGTCACTGTTCCATCTTTACCTACTTCAACACCTTTCGCTGTTGGGTTAGATTTCTTAACTTCGTCTGCTACTTTAGCTTTTTCTGCATCTGTTAAGTTTGCTGGATCTTTAACTGGTGTTACTGATGGATCTTTAACACCGTTTGAGTCAGCTGATTTAACTGTCTTATCTGGTGTTACTGTTGTTGTTGATCCATCTGGGAAGGTTACAGTTGTTGTTCCATCTTTACCTACTTCAACATCTTTAGCTGTTGGGTTAGCTTTCTTAACGGCTTCTTCTACTTTAGTTTTTTCTGCGTCTGTTAAGTTTGCTGGATCTTTAACTGGAGTTACTTCTGGATCTACAAGACCATTTGAGTCAGCTGTTTTAGCTG
>WIJN01000042.1:0-1248 GCA_009496085.1 Streptococcus mitis
GTTGCGTCGTAAACGTCAAGATATTGGAATGATTTTCCAGCATTTTAACCTGATGAGCCAAAAGACGGCGGAGGAGAATGTAGCCTTTGCCCTCAAACACTCTGGACTCAGCAAGGAAGAAAAGAAGGCTAAAGTAGCTAAGTTGTTGGACTTGGTTGGCCTGGCAGACCGTGCTGAAAACTACCCTTCACAACTATCTGGAGGGCAAAAACAGCGTGTAGCCATTGCGCGTGCCTTGGCCAATGATCCAAAAATCTTGATTTCAGACGAGTCAACTTCTGCCCTTGACCCTAAGACAACCAAGCAGATTTTGGCCTTGTTGCAAGATTTGAACCAAAAATTAGGCTTGACTGTTGTCTTGATTACGCATGAAATGCAGATTGTCAAAGATATTGCCAATCGTGTAGCAGTTATGCAGGATGGGCATTTGATTGAGGAGGGTAGTGTCCTTGAAATCTTCTCAGATCCTAAACAACCTTTGACTCAAGACTTTATCTCAACAGCCACAGGCATTGATGAAGCTATGGTCAAAATCGAGAAGCAAGAAATCGTGGAACACTTGTCTGAAAACAGCCTTTTGGTGCAACTCAAGTATGCAGGGGCTTCAACAGACGAACCACTTTTGAATGAATTGTATAAGCATTACCAAGTAACGGCTAATATCCTCTATGGGAATATCGAAATTCTCGATGGCACTCCTGTTGGAGAATTGGTTGTGGTCTTGTCGGGTGAAAAAGCAGCGCTAGCAGGTGCTCAAGAAGCCATTCGTCAAGCAGGTGTACAGCTAAAAGTATTGAAGGGAGGACAGTAAGATGGAATCATTGATTCAAACCTATTTGCCAAATGTTTATAAAATGGGTTGGGCTGGTCAGGCTGGCTGGGGAACAGCTATCTACTTGACTCTTTATATGACGGTTCTTTCCTTTATCATTGGAGGATTCTTGGGGCTAGTTGCAGGGCTTTTCCTTGTCTTGACAGCGCCAGGTGGTGTTTTGGAAAATAAGGTGGTTTTCTGGATTTTGGATAAGATTACTTCTATCTTCCGTGCGGTTCCTTTTATCATTCTCTTGGCAGTTTTATCCCCCTTTTCACACCTAATCGTAGGGACAAGTATCGGACCAAACGCGGCTATCGTACCGTTATCTTTTGCAGTATTTGCCTTCTTTGCTCGTCAGGTGCAGGTTGTCTTGGCTGAGCTAGATGGCGGTGTCATTGAAGCGGCTCAAGCTAGCGGAGCAACATTCTGGG
>WIJN01000043.1:0-1144 GCA_009496085.1 Streptococcus mitis
GATTCCTCCGAGAAGTACGGCCAAACCTTCTGCGCGGTAACCGTTACGCAGGCGCGTGCTGTCGATTGGATCCTTTGTGATATCAGACAAGGCCAGGTAAACACCAGTTGACTCAACCATAGAAACCGTTGCGATGATACACATCATGACAATAGATGAGATTTCAAAGGTTGGCATCCCAAAGTAGAGTGGAGTTGGGACATGGACGAGTGGTGCTGCCGCAACAGGAGAGAAGTCAACCAAGCCCATGCTAGCAGCAATGGCAGTTCCAACAACCAGACCAATCAAAATAGAGATAGACTTGATAAATCCTTTGGTAAAGATGTTAATCAAGAGGATAATCAGAACAGTGATAGCTGCAAGCAAGAGACTTTGACCAGTTGGCTCTGGAATGTTATTTCCCATATTTCCAATAGCGACAGGGATCAAAGTTAAACCAATCGTAGTAATAACAGAACCTGTTACGATAGATGGGAAGAGATTGGCCACTTTTGAGAAGATGCCTGAAACAAGAACTACGTAAATCCCTGATGCGATAAGGGCACCAAACATAGCACCACTACCATGGCTTTGTCCAATCATAATCAAGGGAGCGACTGATTGGAAGGCAACTCCGAGAACGACTGGGAGTCCAATTCCAAAGTATTTGTTGAGTTGGAGTTGGAGGAATGTTGCTACCCCACACATGAAGATATCAGTAGAAATCAGGTAGGTCAACTGCTCAGCTGAGTAGCCAAGGGCTGTCGCAATCATGATGGGAACCAGGATGGATCCTGAGTACATGGCGAGTAAGTGCTGTAAGCCAAGAACGGCTGCTTGCGAGTGTTTTTCTTGAGTTTGCATTAGAGATCTGCCTCCTTAAATACGACCTGACCATTTTCAAAACGATCCAAACGAGCGAGTGATAGAACTGGATAGCCAGCTTTCTCGAGCAAATCACGACCATCTTGGAAGGATTTTTCGATAACAATACCGATGGCTTCGACTTTGGCACCGGCTTGTTCGATGATTTGAATCAAGCCTTTAGCTGCTTGGCCATTAGCAAGGAAATCATCGATAATCAAGACCTTGTCCGCTGGTGAGAGGAATTTTCCAGCGATAGAAACCGTGCTGGTCACTTGCTTGGTAAAGGAGTAGACTTGGG
>WIJN01000044.1:0-1096 GCA_009496085.1 Streptococcus mitis
CTCGAATATCAACCATGGGAGTATAGTCTAGCTTCATAGCTTTCTGCCAAAATTCCGTCCACTCTAACTGACTTATATAACTACCGCCTTTAAAATAACTAGGTTTAGCCATCAATAAAACATGTAGATGAGGATGATAACTATCTAATTCTTTTGAATATGTAACCTCTGTTGCTCTTAAAAAACCAATCAAATTTTTATCAATCTTCTTGTACTTCATCAATCTATTGAACCCTCTTAAAATATCCGTCATAGACTGATTGAGTTCTTGACCTGTCACATTCTTGACTGTCAAAGTCAGAAATAGAAAACGCCCTTTTGGCTGTCTAATCATCGCTTCTTCTACGATTTTGCTTGCTTGATATGAGTACTTCATCGACCTTCTCCAGTTACAGAGCGCACACAGCTTATTTTTGCAGAAATAAGACTGATATAGTTTCTTCGTTCCGTCAGACTGCTCAACAAATTTTAGAACTTCGGCGCATTGATATACTCGCTCAAATGAACGATAACCCAAAATATCCAACTGTCATGCCAATTCAATATTTCTTAGTTTACGTTCTCGCCATTTTCTATCCTTACCTGTTTTAGAAACATCTTTCAAGGTTTGTAACCCTTGATTTTGACTTTCATTCATGTTATAATTTGAGTACAAAAAAAGAATATTTTACAAAAAAGTTTGTACTCCGCTCCTATTCTGTATTTTTTAACTTAGACACTTAAATTATACAAAAGTTTTGACCGGAAATCAAGCTTTTTTTGTGTCTCAAAAGCGCATTATATCAAGGTTTTTGCCCTATTTAATGCCCATATTTTCAAAATCTCATTATTTCTATATGTATCAAGATAAGAAGAAACCCCCCTGCGGGGGCTTTCTCAAGGGGCTTTCAGCCCCTTTTTTTAGCCCTTATTTACCGCTTCAGCCATCTTTTGAATTTTGGCATAAGTGTCATATTTTTCTCTAAGTTCTTGCGATTGGACGAAACTTCTGCGCCACAATCGACGTAGTTTCATTTTTGCTTCAGGGCGTTCACAAACTGCGTTGTAATCTTCCGCATCGAAAGCCCTGGTAAAAGTCCACCGTCCGGCAATCGTT
>WIJN01000045.1:0-1083 GCA_009496085.1 Streptococcus mitis
CACTGTTTTTCTATGCATACCTTAAGTATAGCATAAAATAAGAAAACCCTCATCCGCAAAGCAGAGGAGAGATTCCGATTATTTAGGCTCTATAATATTTGTAGTGGGTAAATCCCCTATAGATATTATAGAGCCTATTTTGTTGTAGAAAAAAAGTCCCATAAGATCTATAATGAAAAGCGACCAAACCATCATTAGAAAGATTCATATGGAACAATTACATTTTATCACAACATTACTAGACATTAAAGACCCTAATATCCAATTTGTGGATGTTGTTAATAGAGATACACACAAGGAAATTATAGCTAAACTGGATTATGATGCTCCATCTTGTCCTGATTGTGGAAATAAAATGAAGAAATATGACTTTCAAAAACCGTCTAAGATCCCTTACCTCGAAACGACTGGTATGCCTACTAGAATCCTTCTGAAAAAACGGCGTTTTAAGTGCTATCAGTGCTCAAAAATGGCTGTCGCTGAGACTTCTCTCATCAAGAAGAATCACCAAATCCCTCGTATCATCAACCAAAAGATTGCTCAAAAGTTGATTGAAAAGACTTCTATGACCGATATTGCCCATCAACTTTCCATCTCAACTTCAACTGTCATTCGTAAGCTCAATGACTTCCGTTTTGAGCATGATTTTTCGCGTCTTCCTGAGATTATGTCTTGGGATGAGTACGCCTTCACCAAGGGAAAGATGAGCTTTATTGCGCAAGATTTTGAAAGGCTCAATATCATCACTGTTCTTGAAGGTAGAACACAGGCTATCATCCGAAATCACTTTCTTCGCTACGATAGAGTCGTTCGATGTCAGGTGAAAATTATTACTATGGACATGTTTAGTCCCTACTATGACTTGGCTAAACAGCTTTTTCCAAACGCTAAAATCGTTCTTGATCGCTTTCACATTGTGCAACATCTTAGCCGTGCTATGAGTCGTGTTCGTGTCCAAATAATGAATCAGTTTCATCGAAAATCCCATGAATACAAGGCTATCAAGCGCTACTGGAAGCTCATCCAACAAGATAGTCGGAAACTCAGCGATAAACGTTTTTATCGCCCTACTTTTCGCATGCA
>WIJN01000046.1:0-1054 GCA_009496085.1 Streptococcus mitis
CACGATAATCATCCCTTTACCAGCTTCATGGGCAAAGCCAGCGATACGCTTGTCGTACTCACGAATACCTTCTTCAGCGTTGAGGACCATCAAGACTACATCCGAACGGTCAATGGCACGCATAGCACGCATGACTGAGTATTTCTCAGTGTTTTCATAGACTTTACCAGACTTACGCATACCCGCGGTATCAATCATGGTAAACTCTTGGCCGTCAGCATCTGTAAAATGGGTATCGATAGCGTCACGCGTTGTACCAGCGACAGGGCTGGCAATGACGCGATCTTCTCCCAAAATGGCATTAATCAAGCTAGATTTTCCGACATTTGGACGTCCAATCAAGCTAAATTTAATGACATCTGGATTTTCTTCTTCAACTTCATGAGGGAGATTTTCCACGATAGCATCCAGTACATCCCCGGTCCCAATACCGTGAACAGATGAGATTGGTAGAGGTTCGCCCAATCCAAGAGCATAGAAATCATAGATATCATTTCGCATCTCTGGATTGTCAACCTTGTTAACGGCTAAGATGACTGGTTTATGAGTTTTATAAAGTTTACGGGCAACGTATTCGTCCGCATCTGTAATTCCTTCTTTACCAGACACGACAAAGACGATAACATCTGCTTCTTCCATGGCAATTTCTGCCTGGTGCTTGATTTGTTCCATGAAAGGCGCATCGACATCATCGATTCCCCCAGTATCAATCATACTAAAAGAACGGTTGAGCCACTCACCTGTGGCATAGATACGATCTCGCGTTACACCTTCAATATCTTCTACGATTGAGATGCGTTCTCCCGCGATACGGTTAAATAGGGTTGATTTCCCAACATTGGGACGTCCTACAATGGCAACAGTTGGTAAGGCCATGTTTTCTCACTTTCTACAATAACTTCTTCTGCTCAAGATTTTCTCGAGTCGAGCTTGGTTCTGGATTGCCAAATTGCTCTGCTAAACGTTGACTCCAAGTTGTAGTCGCACGCGCACCTGCATATTCAGTCTGTACTCGGTCATAGGCTTCGATTGCCTCAGTTGACTGTTCTTGGTA
>WIJN01000047.1:0-1007 GCA_009496085.1 Streptococcus mitis
GGATAATAGAGAAGCCGTCCCAGTTGATACACACCAAAATCACCAAGGACTCCCTGTTTACTCCTTGGATAATTAGGGGCATTCAAGCCTGTAATAATTGTATTATTAGGTCCTGCAGCTAATGTTTTCAACCCCCTGTCATCACGCATTGTCATGCTGATTGTGGAAATAGAATCGTCATTATAATAGGTAACATCTGCAGGCAAACTAATCGTAGGTCGCTGAGATGCAGCACGGCTCTGACCTGTTTCCCCAGTCGTAACGGTTGAGCTCATTGAGCTACTATAATTCCCAGAAGCGTTAGCGCTTGTAAACGGTTGACTACTTGTCGCCACTTGAGCATTCAAAGTAGCTGCACTTGAACTATTGTTCACCGTCGCATACACCAATATTGTCGCTTCAAGGTTTCTATTCAAATCATGGCGCTTGTTGAATACATATTCATTGCCAGATCCACCACGTTTCTCCATTGGTTCTCCATTAAAAAGAACACGAGTGATGGTTGTGTTTCTATCCACTTGCGCGATCAGACCTGCGTAATTAAGCGGACTCTGCGAATGCATTTTGATTTTCCAGACAACCTCACGATTAGAACTTGAATAACTACCTTGTTCAAGTTGAGCTGTGGTGTGATTGTTTACCGCAATCGGAGAAATACCTCGGAGATTTTCTCCCGTTGCCATCGGTTGTCCATTACGGCTATCACGTTGGCCAGAGGTTGCACGTGAAACCGCATTGGCGATAGAGTTGCGAGCTGAAGTAGCTGTCTTGACAACTGTTCCTAGGTCAGCATTTGGATCCTTGAGAGCAGACTCAATCTCAGCAATAGCAGATTTCACCTTAAGAATGGCTGAGCTTGTATCTGGAAGGTCCACGGCTTTAGCCAGGTATTCTCCCATTTCTGCTGAAATTTTAGCTAGTTTTTTACGATTTTCTTCATTTTTCTTTGTAGATACTTCTACCGATGACAGGGCACCAGCAGTCACTCCTGCCAAGCTTGTTAATTC
>WIJN01000048.1:0-976 GCA_009496085.1 Streptococcus mitis
GGCTAGTAGTTGTCTAGTTGTGTTGAATTGTAAATGAAATGCTGTATTGATTTTGATGGTCTAATGCTCAATGAAAATCAAAGAGCAACTAGGAAGATATACACAGAATCTCAAAGACTTGTTTTGAGATTGTCCCCAGCAACATATAACTATGATACGGTGGTACTGGTATGCTTTGAAGAGATTTTAGAATAGTATCAGTGCTTATGATGTCCAAATAATCTATATCGAAGGATGTCTATAAACTCGTAAATGTAGAGTTTATTGTAAAAAAGTGATATAATAGTAGTATTAAATGTATAGGTGTTAATCATGAGTAGACGTTTTAAAAAATCACGTTCACAGAAAGTGAAGCGAAGTGTTAATATAGTCTTGTTGACTATTTATTTATTGTTAGTTGGTTTTTTATTGTTCTTAATCTTTAAGTACAATATACTTGCTTTCAGGCACGTTAATATAGTGGTCGCAGTTTTTGCTTTGGTGGTTGCTGTCAGTGCTACACTACTAATAATCTATAAAAAAGCAGAAAAGTTCACGATTTTCTTTTTAACACTTGCTGTGTTAGTGAGTTCAGTTTCTGTATTTGCTCTGCAACAATTTGTAGGATTTACAAGTCATATTAATGCAACTTCAAATTATTCAGAGTATTCTCTCAGTGTTGTAGTTTTAAAGGATAGTGATATCAATAATGTTGCTCAATTATCTAGTGTTATGGGGCCGACTGGGACGGATAATGATAATATTCAAAAGTTAATCGCTGATATTAAGACGAGTCAAAATAAGGATTTGACGGTTGATAAAAGTACTTCTTACTTGTCAACTTATAAAAGTTTGATTTCTGGAGAGGCCAAAGCCATTGTCTTAAATAGTGTATATGAGAATATTATTGAAGCAGAGTATCCAGATTATGCTTCTAAAATTAAGAAAATTTACACTAAAAAAATGACCAAGGATGTTGAGACCCCTAAGGTATATA
>WIJN01000049.1:0-942 GCA_009496085.1 Streptococcus mitis
ATTTCCAGCACCTTCTACGATAACCGTGCTATCTTTGTCCACAGTCACTCTAGCTGCTTGACCAAGCGCCTCAATCGTAGCGTCTTTCAACTCAAGACCAAGGTCTTCTGTGATAACTGTTCCGCCTGTTAATATCGCGATATCTTCAAGCATGGCTTTGCGACGATCACCAAATCCAGGCGCCTTGACTGCTACCACGTTGAAGGTTCCACGAATCTTGTTCAAAACAAGAGTTGGAAGAGCTTCACCATCTACATCATCCGCAATAATCAAGAGTGGACGATTGCTTTGGAGAATGCTTTCTAGGAGTGGCAAGATTTCTTGGATATTGGAAATCTTCTTATCAGTAATTAAAATGAACGGATTTTCAAGGTCAGCCACCATTTTTTCGCTATCTGTCACCATGTACTGTGAAAGGTAACCACGGTCGAACTGCATACCTTCTACAACTTCAAGTTCTGTTTCCATACCACGCGACTCTTCGATAGTGATGACTCCATCTTTACCAACTTTTTCCATGGCTTCAGAGATGTACTCACCAACTTTTTCGGAACGAGAAGAGACGGCTGCAACCTGAGCGATGGCTTCTTTGTTGGCAACAGGGATGGCGTTGTTTTTCAAGGCTTCAACTGCTGCTGCAACTGCTGTTTCGATCCCACGACGAATACCAATTGGATTTGCACCTGCTGTGACGTTTTTGATTCCTTCACGGACAATTGCTTGGGTCAAAACAGTTGCAGTTGTAGTCCCATCACCTGCAATATCATTGGTTTTTGAAGCTACTTCTGATACCAACTTGGCACCCATATTTTCAAAATGATCTTCTAATTCAATTTCTTTGGCAATGGTCACACCATCATTGGTAATCAAGGGTGAGCCAAATGATTTTTCCAACACAACGTTACGACCTTTTGGTCCCAAGGTTACTTTAACAGTATCTGC
>WIJN01000004.1:0-126063 GCA_009496085.1 Streptococcus mitis
GCCAAATTAGAAGCAACCAATAATCTCATCAAACTTATCAAACGCAATGCCTTTGGTTTTCGGAACTTTGAAAACTTCAAAAAACGGATTTTTATCGCTCTGAATATCAAAAAAGAAAGGACGAAATTTGTCCTTTCTCGAGCTTAGCTTTTCTTCAACCCACTACAGTTGACAAAGAGCCATTTTTTTATTCTAAACGACCATCTTGACGATAGGCAATATCTGGTTGCCAAGTCCATTTGGCACCGAATTTTTCAAGTAAGTCAAAGCTAGCTTGAGGTCCCATGCTTCCAGCTTTATAGTCATGTAGTGGAGCACCATTTTCGGCCCAGAGTTCTTCGATACGGTCAATCAATTTCCATGACGCACCAACTTCATCCCAGTGGCTAAAGTTAGTTGAGTTGTTATTTAGGACATCATAAATCAATTTCTCGTATGGTTCTGGAGAGGCACCAGTTGCGGTCGCATCTGTACGGTAATCAAGTGAGTTCGGAGCTAAGTTAAATTCTTCTCCTACTTGCTTCCCATTTAGGCTAAGAGAGAAACCTTCTGTTGGTTGGATATAGATGGTCAAAATGTTTGGAGCAAGTGGCTCACCAAAGATAGAGTCCATTTGTTTAAAGACGATGTTGACATGAGTTCCTTTTTCAGTCAGACGTTTACCAGTACGGAAGAAGAAAGGAACACCACGGAAGCGATCGCTGTCTACAAAGAAGGCACCAGAAGCAAAGGTTTCTGTTGTAGATTCTGGATTTACATTTGGCTCGCTACGGTAAGAGATGTATTTCATGCCATCAATCTTACCTGAACGGTATTGACCGCGGATAAAGTGTTCTTTAAGTTCTTCATCAGTTGGATGATAGAGATTTTTAAAGACCTTAATCTTTTCAGCACGGATCTCGTCTTTTGTGAAGCTGGCTGGCTTGTCCATGGCAAGGAGGGAAAGCAATTGTAGAGTGTGGTTCTGTACCATGTCACGGAGGGCACCAGATTCATCATAGTAGCCACCACGTTCTTCTACACCCAAGCGCTCCGCAAAGGTAATTTGAACATTGTCGATAAAGTCCTTGTTCCAAACGTTTTCAAAAATCAAGTTTGCAAAGCGAACTGCAAAGATACTTTGGATCATTTCCTTACCAAGATAATGGTCAATACGGAAAATTTGTTCTTCGTCAAATGTTGCTAGGAGCTCGTCATTCAACTTGCTTGCGCTTGCGTAATCTGTACCAAATGGTTTTTCGACGATTAAACGCTCAAAACCTTTACCATCTACAATGTTTTCAGACTTAAGGTGTTTGGCAATGGTTCCAAAGAACTGAGGTGCCATAGACAAGAAGAAGAGCTTGTTGTGCTCAGCTTGATACTTGTCATTGAGTTCAGCCTGCAATTGACGTAAAGCAATGTAGTGCTCTGTATCATTGACATCATGACTTTGATAGTAGAAGTGGCTAGCGAACTCTTGAGCCTGTTCGGTACTATCTGCCAAATCAAGGATAGATTCGACAACAACAGATTCAAAATATTCCTTGCTCCAAGGACGACGGGCAGTTCCAATAACTGCAAAGTGCTTGGAAAGATTGCCGGATTTATAAAGTCTAAAAAGGGAAGGGTAGAGCTTGCGTTTAGCCAGGTCTCCACTCGCACCGAAAATTGTAACAATAACCTTAGATGACATCTAGCTACCTAATTTCTATTTTTATTCCTAGTCTTACTAGGTATGAGGAAATCTCATTTCATAAACTTAATTCTAACATAATTTTACGAAAAATCAAAAAATCCAATACGAGATAGAAAAAAACTGCAAGGAAATCCTTACAGTTTGAGTTTAGACGTTTAAGACCTTGTCCAAGAAATCTTTCAGACGTGGGTGTTGTGGGTTATCAAAGATTTGATCAGGTGTTCCGTCTTCAAGGAATTCACCATCTGCAGTAAAGATAACGCGGTTGGCAACCTGACGAGCAAATCCCATCTCATGGGTTACGATAATCATGGTCATACCTTGCTCAGCCAATTCTTTCATAACGTTCAGCACGTCTCCAACCATCTCAGGGTCAAGGGCAGAAGTTGGTTCATCAAAGAGCATGATGTCTGGATTCATTGCAAGTCCACGAGCGATGGCCACACGTTGTTTTTGACCACCTGATAGGCTATCTGGGTTAGCATTAGCTTTATCTGCTAGACCAACCTTGTCAAGCAACTCCATTCCCAATTTCTCAGCTTCTTCCTTAGTCATCAACTTGTGCTCAATAGGAGCAAAGGTGATGTTGTCCAATACAGACATGTGTGGGAAGAGGTTGAAGTGTTGGAAAACCATTCCGATATTTTCACGGACGTGGTCAACGTTGGTAGTTTTTTCAGTTAAGTCATAACCGTTCACAGTGATGTGACCGCTAGTGACTTCTTCTAGAAGATTAAGGCTACGGAGGAAGGTTGACTTACCAGAACCTGAAGGACCGATGATACAAACAACATCTCCTTCATAGAACTTAGTCGTAATTCCTTTTAGGACCTTATTTTTTCCATATTGCTTATGTAAGTCATTTACATCAATTTTTAATTTTGCCATTAACGAATCCTCTTTTCTAAGCGTTTCGCTAGTCTAGTCAAAAGTGTGATAATTACAAGATAGAAGATAGCAAGGATTGCATACATCTTGAAACTTTGGTAGTTACGGGCAATGATAATTTTACCAGTTTGGAAGAGTTCAACCAAACCGATAGCAGATACGATGGTTGTATCTTTAAGAGCGATAACGAATTGGTTAACAAAGTTTGGCAACATCAATTTAGTTGCTTGTGGCAAGATAATCTTACGCATGGTTTTTCCATAAGAGATACCCAAGCTTCGGCTGGCTTCCATTTGGCCAACTGGAACGGCCTGAATACCACCACGAACGATTTCAGCGATATAAGCTGCTGCGTTGAGTGAGAGGGCAATAGTACCAGCTACGAAGTCGTTAATTGGACTTTGTTGGCCTGTGATGGACTCGATGAAGTTTGGAATACCCCAGAAGATGAAGGCTGCAAGAATCATCAATGGAATACCACGGATAACGTCAACGAAAATTTCAGAGATTACACGAAGAGATTTGTATGGGCTAACGCTAAACATACCGAAGATAATCCCGATAACAATGGCAATAGCAAATGAGATAAGAGCTAGAGCAAGAGTGATACCAAGCCCACTAAGGAGTTGTTTGTAGTTGTTTTGAAGCAAGCCCCAGATAGTTGTCTCATCAACAGTGCTTGTTGAAGCAGATGAAGATTCGCTAGCTAGGTATTTATCAAGAATCTTTTGGAATTCCCCGTTTGCTTTAAGATTTGCAAGTCCGTTGTTGAACATTTCAATCAATTCTGGATTTGCTCCTTTTTTAACGGCAAAAGCTGTTTCACCGATTGGAGTTCCAGCGATTGGAGTTTTCAATTTTTGACCTTGGCTGATAGAATATTTGAGAACAGGTTCATCATCCATAACGGCATCGATTGCCCCAGTGTTTAAACTGTCATACATTGAAGAACCATCAGCAAAAGTTTTGATTTTGTAACCGTATTTGCTTTGATTTTCTGTTAGGAAGGTTTGAGAAGCAGTTCCGTTTTTAACACCGACTGTCTTCCCTTTCAAGTCTTCATAAGAAGCAATAGTGCTTGATTCTTTGACACCAAGGATAGTATTAGCAGTGTAGTATGATTCTGAGAAGTCAAAAGTTGCCTTACGAGCATCTGTAACAGACATACCAGCAATGATACCATCTGCTTGACCAGCTTGGACAGCGCTGATAGCTGCATCAAAACCAGGGTTGGTAATTTCAATTTCAAAACCTTGGTCTTTAGCGATTGCCTTAATCAAATCCATATCAATACCAGTAAATTGGTTGCTTGAGTTTTGGAAAACAAAAGGTGCAAAAGAAGAATCGCTGGCAATGATGTATTTAGCCTTAACAGGAATGGCTTTTAATCCTGCTAGGGTAGTTGTAGTTGGTACTGCTGAAGATGATGAAGCAGTCCATTTCTTGATGATTTTATCAAGACTACCATCTTTTTTCATTTCAGCCAAGGCTTGGTTAAATTCAGTAACTAGGTGCTCGTATTTACTTCCTTTCTTCACACCGAAAGCAAAACTACCTACAGCTTCACCATCCATTTCAATATGGAGGTCTTGACCTTGGTTAATGGCATATTCGATAACAGGTTTGTCATCCATCATGGCATCAATGGCACCAGCACTCAAGCTGTTGTTCATCAAATCACCAGTATCAAATGTTTTAATGCTAAAACCGTATTTATCTTTGATTGTTTCAAGGAAACGTTGAGCGGCAGTTCCGTTTTTAACACCAACAGTTTTACCTTTTAATTGGTCATACTGACTAATCTTCTGTGCCTTTGTAGTTGCAATGACAACTTTTGTATCATAGTAAGTATCAGACATGGTGAAAACTTTTTCACGTTCTGCAGTCTTTGTCATTCCTGCCATGATTGCGTCAGCTTGACCAGCTTGAACCGCATTTACTGCTGCGTCAAAACCAGGATAAGACATCTGAATGTTCCATCCTTTAATCTCAGCGACTTTGTTGATAATGTCAACATCAATTCCTTTATAAGTTTGATCTGAATCTTTAAACTCAAACGGTGCATAGGCGGTATCAGACACAATCTTAATCGTCTCAGCTTTTGCAATACCTAATGAGAAAATTGGGAATAAAATTAGCAAAAATGCTAGAAATTTTTTCTTCATTTTTAGTCTCCTTTTCCGAATATTTTCCCATTATATCAGAAAAAACAAAAAAATGCAAATCATGAGGTTTTTATGTTAGAAAATATAACATAGATTCTTTCTTGAATTGCTACTATAAAGTGCTATAATAATAGTATATAATGGAAGAAAAGAGGACAGGGATATGAAGAACAAAAGAATATTTAAAGACTTCCAGGCTTCAAAAATGAGTTTAAATATTTACACAAGCCCCTTGTTAGCCTTTGTTTTTGTCTTTATAGGAGAGTTTGTTGCATATACTTTTTATGGTATTAGCTTGTTAGCTCTCATCGGACTTGCTAGAAATTTTGGAGAGGCTGGTCAAAATCTTGCAAGCTACTTCCAAAACTTGCTGGCGAGCTTGACGGATAAAACAAGTGACTTTCGTTTAATTTTAGAATTGCTGTCTTTTGGTTTTATTCTTAACACTGTGTTTAGATGGGCAAGAAAAGTTGAGAAAAGACCTATTCGAACTTTAGGATTTTATAGAGAGAATTGCCTCAGCAATCTTCTGAAAGGATTTGGTCTGGGTCTGGCACTTTTTCTTCTGACCTTGCTAGGTTTAATAGCTTTGGGGCAATATCGTTTGGAGTCCATTCGCTTGAATCCTTATTCGTTTTTCTTTGTTGTCTTTACTATCCCATTTTGGATTTTACAGGGGACAGCAGAAGAAGTGGTGTCCCGTGCATGGCTCCTTCCACAATTGGCCTCAAGAACCAATTTAAAACTTGCTGTTCTTATATCTAGCCTACTTTTTACTCTTCTTCATGCTGGGAATTCTGGTCTTACACCTTTATCTCTAGTGAATCTCTTTTTATTCGGAGTTGCCATGGCTCTTTACCTTCTCAAAACCGATACAGTTTGGGGTGTTGCAGGTATTCATGGGGCCTGGAATTTTGCTCAGGGAAATCTCTTTGGGATTTTAGTTAGTGGTCAACTGTCAGGAACATCGCTGATGACCTTTTTACCACAAGGCCATCAGAGCTGGCTATCAGGAGGTTCTTTTGGCATAGAGGGTTCTATTATGACAAGTCTAGTCTTGTTGCTACTGATTGTCTATCTTGGCTATCAATTAAAGAAAGAAAATGAAAGGATGTGACTTCGGTCCGTCCTTTTCTTCGTGAAAATGCTGTAAGTATGCTAAAATAGGAATAGCACATGGAGAGAGGATTCTTATGATCAATCGCATTACAGATAATCAATTTAAACTAGTATCAAAATATCAACCATCAGGAGATCAACCCCAAGCTATCGAGCAGTTGGTAGATAATATCGAGGGTGGAGAAAAAGCTCAGATTCTGATGGGGGCGACTGGAACAGGGAAGACCTATACTATGAGTCAGGTCATTTCCAAAGTCAATAAACCAACTCTGGTCATCGCCCACAATAAGACTCTGGCAGGACAGCTCTATGGGGAGTTTAAGGAATTTTTCCCTGAAAATGCTGTTGAGTACTTTGTGTCTTACTATGATTACTACCAGCCAGAAGCTTATGTCCCTTCTAGCGACACCTATATTGAAAAGGATAGTTCTGTCAATGACGAGATTGACAAGCTCCGCCATTCAGCTACCTCAGCCCTTTTGGAGCGTAATGATGTTATTGTCGTGGCCTCAGTCTCTTGTATCTATGGTTTGGGTTCGCCAAAGGAATACGCCGACAGTGTCGTGAGTCTGCGTCCAGGCTTAGAGATTTCTCGTGATAAACTTTTGAATGATTTGGTCGATATTCAGTTTGAACGCAATGATATTGATTTCCAACGGGGAAGATTTCGTGTTCGTGGGGATGTGGTGGAGATTTTCCCAGCTTCCCGTGATGAGCATGCCTTTCGAGTAGAATTTTTTGGAGACGAAATTGACCGTATCCGTGAAGTTGAGGCTCTGACTGGTCAGGTATTAGGAGAAGTGGATCATTTGGCGATTTTCCCTGCGACTCACTTTGTGACCAATGATGATCACATGGAAGTTGCCATTGCTAAAATTCAGGGCGAATTAGAAGAGCAACTAGCTGTCTTTGAAAAGGAAGGCAAATTGCTAGAAGCTCAACGTTTGAAACAGCGAACAGAGTATGATATTGAAATGCTGCGTGAGATGGGCTATACCAACGGGGTTGAAAACTATTCACGCCATATGGATGGACGTAGCGAAGGAGAGCCTCCTTATACGCTCTTAGATTTCTTTCCAGATGATTTCTTGATCATGATTGATGAAAGTCACATGACCATGGGGCAAATCAAGGGCATGTACAATGGAGACCGTTCGCGTAAGGAAATGCTGGTTAATTATGGTTTCCGTTTGCCATCAGCTTTGGACAATCGACCTTTACGTCGTGAAGAGTTTGAAAGCCATGTGCATCAGATTGTTTACGTTTCAGCGACACCTGGTGACTATGAAAATGAACAGACCGAGACAGTGATTGAGCAAATCATTCGTCCAACAGGACTCTTGGATCCTGAGGTGGAAGTCCGTCCGACTATGGGACAGATTGATGACCTCTTAGGTGAAATTAATGCCCGTGTTGAGAAGAATGAGCGTACCTTTATCACAACCTTAACCAAGAAGATGGCAGAGGACTTAACCGACTACTTCAAGGAAATGGGCATTAAGGTTAAGTACATGCACTCGGATATCAAGACTTTAGAGCGGACAGAGATTATCCGTGACTTGCGCTTGGGTGTCTTTGATGTCTTGGTCGGAATTAACCTGCTCCGTGAAGGGATTGATGTTCCTGAGGTTAGCTTGGTTGCCATTCTCGATGCTGACAAGGAAGGTTTCCTTCGTAACGAACGTGGCCTCATCCAGACCATTGGACGTGCCGCCCGTAACAGCGAAGGCCATGTCATTATGTATGCGGACACTTTGACTCAGTCTATGCAACGTGCCATTGATGAAACTGCTCGCCGTCGGAAAATCCAGATGGCTTATAATGAAGAGCATGGTATCGTACCACAAACAATCAAGAAAGAAATCCGTGACTTGATTGCCGTAACTAAGACTGTTGCCAAGGAAGAAGACAAGGAAGTAGATATCAATAGCCTCAATAAACAAGAGCGCAAAGAACTTGTCAAGAAACTAGAGAAACAAATGCAAGAAGCCGTCGAAGTGCTTGACTTTGAACTAGCAGCTCAGATTCGTGATATGATACTGGAAGTCAAGGCGTTGGATTAGAATATTATCTAAAGGAGAAAATATGTCCCGTTCCCAATTAACGATTTTAACAAATATTTGTCTGATTGAAGACCTCGAAACTCAGCGCGTGGTTATGCAGTATCGCTCTCCTGAAACCAATCGCTGGTCTGGTTATGCCTTTCCTGGAGGTCATGTTGAAAATGGTGAGGCTTTTGCGGAGTCTGTCATTCGTGAAATCTATGAAGAAACAGGGTTAACCATTCAAAATCCTCAACTTGTCGGCATTAAAAATTGGCCTCTGGATACAGGTGGGCGCTATATCGTCTTTTGTTATAAGGCGACTGAGTTTACTGGAACTCTTCAATCTTCAGAAGAGGGAGAAGTTTCTTGGGTGCAAAAAGACCAGATTCCAAACTTGGATCTGGCCTATGATATGTTACCATTGATGGAGATGATGGGAGCTCCTGATAAGTCAGAGTTTTTCTACCGACACCGTACAGAAGATGGCTGGGAGAAAGAAATTTTTTAATCTTTTACTAAATAGCCGAGCTGATCTAAGGCCTCCTCGATATAGTGGAGGTCTTGTTGTGTTTCGGCTTCGACTAGGTGGTAATGGATGCCATCTGTCAATTCAGATAGAGGTCTAAAGTCAGAATGCTCGACTTGTTCTAGAAAATGTTGCACATCTCTACGACAAGACAGTTTCAGCAAGGTTTCAATTTCTCCATAAACGGGATGGTCAATCAAGGTATTTTGAACACGTCCACCATTATCAACGATAGCAAGGAGTTCTTGACCTATTTCTTCAACCTCATGTTTCACCTTGAAAAGTTTATGGACATAAGGATTGGTATCAATCTGTTTATAGATGTAGCCACGATTAGTGGATAGGATAGGAGCGCCATCGGCTCTTAAAATTGCAATGTCCTGTACAATGATCTGGCGTGTAACATGAAAATGTTCAGCTAAACTTTGGCCGTTGAGAGCTTTAGGAGCTTCTTTCAAGAGTTGGAGCAGGGCTTGTTTGCGATCTTTTGTCATATTTCTTCCTTTTAACGGCGTTTTCGAAGCACTTTATAGACAGCTAGTGCTAATGTATAGTCTACCATACTATGGATAATTGTGCCAAATCCAACTAGCACAAAGAGAACATAAAACATATTTTCTACATTAGTACCAGAAGTTGCGTAAAAAACGATACAGGCTAATACTTCAGCAAGGGCATGAACGACAGCTAAAACAAAGTTGAAAATCCAGGAAGATTTTGGTTTATCTAGGGTATCGGGGAATTTTTGTAGGTAAAGAGCTCCTAAAGTTCCAAAAAATATATGTGAAAAAGCTCGAAAAACGATAACCATGGGATAGCCAGCCATCAAAAATCCAAAACTTGAGGCTAGGATGACAAAAATTGCCATCAAGGGCGACAAGAACATAGCGATAAAAATAGCGATGTGGCTCCCCAAAGTGTAAGAAGCAGGTGGAATGACAATTTTAAAAGGCATAACAATTGGAATCAAAATCGCAATAGCCGTTAAGAGGGCAGTCATTGTCATAAATTGTGTCTTTTTCCGTGTATTCATAAGAATCTCCTTTTAACTGTATATACACTAGTATAGTACAATAAAATAGACAATAAAGCAAGGATTTACTTAGGTTTATAGGTCATTTTTAAGTTAATACTCTTCGAAAACCTCTTCAAACCACGTCAGCTTCCGTCTGCAACCTCAAAACTGTGTTTTGAGCAACCTGTGGCCAGATTCCTAGTTTGCTTTTTGATTTTCATTGAGTATAAATATTGGTAAAGAGTTCACTAAAAAGAAACTACCTCAAACAAAATCTCCACCTTCAAGCTTGAAAGCAGAGATTGTTTTTATTTCTTCAAAGTTTGTAGTCTTGGAACAATAGCTAGGGTTAGAACTGCGGAAATGACTAATTCTGCAATGGAGTTTGTTGAGATAACGGTTGCTAAGAGTTTTTGGATATTACCATCAAAGACATTTCCAAAAAGGTAGAAAATTCCACCGAGTACAAAGACTGTGTTGGTAAGTGAACCAAGGGCACCAGCTAAAATAAGACCAGTTTTATTTTTCATCAGTTTATAAACTAGGTACGGAGTCAAACCAATCAAAATACGTGGGACGATGGCAATGATAGCTGAGTAGATGTTCCCATTTGGTACGAAAGGAGAGAAGAGGTAGCTTGTTGGTAGAATCGTAATCGTATTAACTGTCAAGCTAAGTAGACCCATCAAAAATCCAAGTGTAACCCCAACTCGTGGACCGTAAATAATGCTGGCAATAATGACAGGAATATGAACGATGGTCGGTTTGATTGGAAATGGAAAAAGGTTAAAGATAAGCGAGCTCAGAAAGTGTATCACGAGCATGGTTGCAAAAAAGATAGCAATGGGTGCAATATTAGAGCGTTTTTTCATCGAGAGTTTCCTCTATTCTTTCTAAAATAATTGTGAGGTCAGCTAAGGCTCCCCTTCCATGGTCTCCGCAAGCTAGTAGGGATTCTCTGGGAGCAATCAGCTGATAGCCATATGTTTCTAATGTTTTCAGATTAGTCTGAGTTGCCGGATGGTCATACATTTTTGTATTCATAGCAGGAGCTATTAGTTTAGGAATATTTTTGGGCAAGGCTAAAGCTATGCTGGTTACCATGTTGTCAGCATAGCCGTGGGCTAGCTTTGCAATTGTGTTAGCTGTTGCAGGGGCTACGATAAATAAATCTGCCTTTTTTCCAAGTTCGATATGATTAATCTGATTAGGATAGGGTTCCTTCATGACATCAAGGTGGACAGGATTCTGTGATAAGACCTGTAGTGTCAAAGGTTGGATAAACTCTGTAGCGGCCCGAGTCATTAAAACCGTGACTTGATGACCTTGTTTTTTTAGAGAACTGACTAAATCTGCCGACTTGTAAGAGGCGATTGACCCTGTTACAGCCAAGAGAATATGTGCCATAGCTTTCCTTTCTTATGAATGATAGGTTTGAATTTTTTCAAGGAGGAGTTTTGCAATTTCTTCTTTAGTGTTAACAGTTTGAAGATGATCCTTCTCAACAAAGATAGCTCGGTGCTGATCTGCTGAGATTTGAGTGAGATCATTTGCAATGATTAAGTCTGCTTGGTTCTTGATAAGACTTTTTCTGGCAATGTTAACTAGATGGTCTTCGGTAACATCAACCAGCAGTTTGAAACCAATCAGATGAATAGTAGGATTCCATTCCTTGACTAGAGAGATGATTTTGGGTGTTTTTTTCAAGAATAAAACCTGAATCTCGTCAGTTGAAGAAATCTTAGCCTGATGATTCTGCTTGTTTAAAAATTCCTCTAGATTGGAACTAGCCTGAACTTCCTCCAGCCCTGTCATATAAACAGGAGTGTAATCAGATACGGCCATTGAGTGAATCAAGACTTTATAATCCTTGACACGTTCTTGCATTTCAAGGAGAAGGTCGTTTGTATTGTTAATTTCTCGAATGCTTAGGTTGGGATGAGCTTTTGGCTTCAGAGCTCGTTTTGTTGTAATCAAACAAACTTCATGCCCTGCACTCAGCAAGGTTTCTGTGATGATTTTCCCCAAGCGACCAGTAGAATGGTTAGTGATAGAGCGGACGCTGTCGATAGCTTCACTGGTACCGCCCGATGTAACTAAAATTTTCATAGCACTATTGTACACAAAAATAAACGGTAAGTAAAATGAAAGCGATAAATTTTTGGTAAAAACGGAGATTTACTATAGTTTCAAACTATAAAGCCATATAAAATTTAAGAAAGGGCTCTAAAAACCTTAAAAATAGGGATATTTACGAACGTTTAGAGAGTTTTCGGATGTTAAAAATCTTGTTTTGTGTTATAATGAATTATCATATAAGAGGTTAGAGGAGTTTTGAATGAAAACAGATATTGAAATCGCACAGAGTATTGAGTTGAAGCCAATCGTTGATGTTGTAGAGAAACTTGGTATTTCTTACGACGATTTGGAGTTGTATGGAAAGTACAAGGCTAAGCTTAGCTTTGATAAAATTCGTGCAGTTGAGAGCAATCCAGTTGGGAAATTGATCTTGGTTACTGCCATTAACCCAACACCTGCAGGTGAAGGGAAATCAACCATTACCATTGGTCTTGCGGATGCCTTGAACAAGATTGGCAAGAAAACCATGATTGCTATTCGCGAACCATCTCTTGGTCCTGTAATGGGGATTAAGGGTGGTGCTGCAGGAGGTGGTTACGCTCAAGTTCTGCCAATGGAAGACATCAATCTCCACTTCACTGGAGACATGCATGCCATTACAACTGCCAACAATGCTCTTTCTGCCTTGATTGACAACCACTTGCACCAAGGGAATGAGTTGGGAATTGACCAACGTCGTATCCTCTGGAAACGTGTTGTGGACTTGAACGACCGTGCACTTCGTCATGTAACAGTTGGGCTTGGTGGTCCTCTAAACGGAATTCCACGTGAGGATGGTTTTGACATTACAGTTGCTTCTGAAATCATGGCAATTCTTTGTTTGGCAACGGACATCGAGGACTTGAAACGCCGTTTGGCTAATATCGTTATCGGTTATCGCTATGATCGTACACCTGTTTCTGTAGGTGATTTGCAGGTTGAGGGTGCTTTAGCATTGATTTTGAAGGATGCTATTAAGCCAAACTTGGTTCAGACAATTTACGGTACACCTGCCTTTGTACACGGTGGTCCATTTGCCAATATCGCTCATGGATGTAACTCTGTTTTGGCAACAAGCACAGCTCTTCACTTGGCTGATTACACAGTTACTGAAGCTGGTTTTGGTGCGGACCTTGGTGCTGAAAAATTCCTTGATATCAAGACACCAAACTTGCCAACTTCTCCAGATGCAGTTGTCATTGTCGCAACCCTTCGTGCCCTTAAGATGAATGGTGGTGTGGCTAAAGATGCTCTTACAGAGGAAAATGTGGAGGCGGTTCGTGCAGGTTTTGCTAACTTGAAACGCCACGTTGAGAACATCCGTAAGTTTGGTATTCCAGCAGTTGTAGCTATCAACGAATTTTTATCTGATACAGAAGCTGAAATTGCAGCCTTAAAAGAACTTTGTGCCTCAATCGATGTACCAGTTGAGCTGGCTAGTGTTTGGGCTGATGGTGCAGAAGGTGGAGTAGCACTTGCCGAAACAGTTGTTAAGACTATCGCTGAAAACCCAGCTAACTATAAACGTTTGTATGACAATGACCTTTCTGTCCAAGAAAAGATTGAAAAGATTGTTACTGAAATCTATCGCGGTAGCAAAGTGAACTTTGAGAAGAAAGCTCAAACACAAATTTCTCAAATCGTTCAAAATGGTTGGGACAAATTGCCAATCTGTATGGCTAAAACTCAGTATAGTTTTTCAGACAATCCAAATTCACTTGGAGCACCTGAAAACTTTGAAATTACTATTCGTGAATTGGTACCAAAATTAGGTGCAGGTTTTATCGTTGCCCTAACTGGAGACGTGATGACTATGCCAGGTCTTCCAAAACGTCCAGCAGCCCTCAATATGGATGTTGAAAGTGATGGAACAGTTCTAGGCTTGTTCTAGTATATTGCAATTGACTTTAAATGAGTTTGGAGATTTTAATCCAAGCTCATTTTTTATCTAGATACAAGGACTTGTCTTCAGTTGATGAGAGAGTTGTTTACTGCACGCAACCAGTCTAGGTAAAGATATTTTCCCTGAATTCTGATATAATAGAAATATTGACTTCAAGAGTAAGGAAGAGAATATGAACGCATTATTAAATGGAATGAATGACCGTCAGGCTGAGGCGGTGCAAACGACAGAAGGTCCCTTGTTGATTATGGCAGGGGCTGGTTCTGGAAAGACTCGAGTTTTGACCCACCGTATTGCTTATTTGATTGATGAAAAGCTGGTCAATCCATGGAATATCTTGGCCATTACCTTTACCAATAAGGCTGCGCGTGAGATGAAAGAGCGTGCATATAGCCTCAATCCAGCTACTCAGGACTGTCTGATTGCGACCTTTCACTCTATGTGTGTTCGTATTTTGCGTCGAGATGCGGATCATATTGGCTACAACCGCAATTTTACGATTGTCGATCCTGGTGAACAACGCACCCTTATGAAACGGATTCTCAAGCAGTTGAACTTGGATCCTAAAAAATGGAATGAACGCTCGATTTTAGGGACCATTTCGAACGCAAAAAATGATTTGATTGATGATGTGGCTTATGCTGCCCAAGCTGGCGATATGTATACGCAAATCGTGGCTCAGTGTTACACTGCTTACCAAAAAGAATTGCGTCAGTCTGAGTCGGTTGACTTTGATGATTTGATTATGTTAACCCTGCGTCTCTTTGATCAAAATCCTGATGTTTTGACTTACTACCAGCAGAAGTTTCAGTACATTCATGTGGATGAGTACCAAGATACTAACCATGCCCAGTACCAATTGGTCAAACTTTTAGCTTCCCGTTTTAAAAATATCTGTGTTGTTGGTGATGCGGACCAGTCTATCTATGGTTGGCGTGGTGCGGATATGCAGAATATCTTGGACTTCGAAAAGGATTATCCCAAATCCAAGGTTGTTTTGTTGGAGGAGAATTACCGTTCAACCAAAACCATTCTGCAAGCGGCCAACGAGGTCATTAAAAACAATAAAAACCGCCGTCCGAAGAATCTCTGGACTCAAAATGCTGATGGGGAGCAAATTGTTTACTATCGTGCCAATGATGAGCAGGATGAGGCTGTATTTGTAGCCAGAACAATTGATGAACTAGGTCGTAGTCAAAACTTCCTTCACAAGGATTTTGCAGTTCTCTATCGTACTAACGCCCAGTCTCGTACTATTGAGGAAGCCCTGCTCAAGTCCAATATTCCTTACACTATGGTCGGCGGAACCAAGTTCTACAGCCGTAAGGAAATCCGTGACATTATCGCTTACCTCAATCTTATTGCCAATTTGAGTGACAATATCAGTTTTGAGCGTATTATCAACGAGCCTAAACGTGGAATCGGTCCAGGAACGGTTGAGAAAATCCGTGATTTTGCGAATATGCAAAATATGTCCATGCTAGATGCTTCAGCAAATATTATGTTGTCTGGAATCAAAGGTAAGGCAGCCCAATCTATCTGGGATTTTGCTAATATGGTTCTGGATTTGCGGGAGCAACTGGATCAATTAAGTATTACTGAGTTAGTTGAGGCTGTTCTAGAAAAAACAGGTTATGTTGATATTCTTAATGCCCAAGCGACTCTAGAAAGCAAGGCTCGGGTTGAAAATATCGAAGAGTTCCTTTCTGTGACGAAAAACTTTGATGATACCTCTGATGGTCCAGAAGAGGAAACTGGTCTGGATAAACTGAGTCGTTTCTTAAATGACTTGGCCTTGATTGCGGATACAGATTCAGGAAGTCAGGAAACATCAGAAGTGACCTTGATGACCCTGCATGCTGCCAAAGGTCTCGAGTTTCCAGTTGTCTTTTTGATTGGGATGGAAGAAAATGTCTTTCCACTTAGTCGTGCAGCTGAAGATCCAGATGAATTGGAAGAAGAACGCCGTCTGGCCTATGTAGGAATTACGCGTGCAGAGAAAATTCTCTATCTGACCAATGCCAACTCGCGCCTGCTTTTTGGTCGTACCAACTACAACCGTCCGACTCGTTTTATTAACGAAATCAGCTCAGACTTATTTGAGTATCAAGGTCTGGCTCGTCCAGCAAATACAAGCTTTAAGGCATCATATAGCAGTGGTGGCCTTGCCTTCGGTCAAGGTATGAGTCTTGCGCAAGCTCTTCAAGACCGTAAACGCAGTGCTGCCCCAAAATCTATCCAGTCAAGCGGTCTTCCATTTGGTCAATTTACAGCTGGAGCAAAATCAGCTTCTAGCGAGACAAATTGGTCTATTGGTGATATTGCTCTCCACAAGAAGTGGGGAGAGGGAACTGTTCTGGAAGTTTCAGGTAACGGAGCTACTCAGGAATTAAAAATCAATTTCCCAGAAGTAGGTTTGAAAAAACTTTTAGCTAGTGTAGCCCCAATTGAGAAAAAAATCTAATTTTTCATCCTTCTCACGAATAATAAAGTGAGGAGGATTTTTATGTACAGTATTTCATTCCAAGAAGATTCACTATTGCCAAGAGAAAGACTGGCCCAAGAAGGAGTAGAAGCGCTCAGTAATCAAGAGTTGCTAGCTATTTTACTCAGGACAGGAACACGTCAGGCTAGTGTTTTTGAAATTGCCCAGAAAGTCTTGAGCAATCTTTCAAGCCTAACGGATTTGAAAAAAATGACCCTGCAGGAATTGCAGAGTCTGTCTGGCATCGGGCGAGTTAAGGCTATAGAATTGCAAGCCATGATTGAACTGGGGCATCGTATCCACAAACACGAGACACTTGAAATGGAAAGTATTCTCAGCAGTCAAAAGTTAGCCAAGAAGATGCAACAGGAGTTGGGACATAAAAAACAAGAGCACCTGGTGGCGCTCTATCTCAATACTCAAAATCAAATCATCCATCAACAGACCATTTTTATCGGCTCAGCTACTCGTAGTATTGCTGAACCACGTGAGATTCTTCACTATGCCATCAAGCATATGGCAACCTCTCTCATCTTGGTCCACAATCATCCTTCAGGAGCAGTAGCCCCTAGTCGTAATGATGATCATGTCACTAAACTTGTCAAAGAAGCCTGCGACCTGATGGGTATTGTCCTCTTGGACCATTTGATTGTCTCACATTCTAATTACTTTAGTTATCGTGAAAAGACAGATTTAATCTAAAGTTCATTAACGACATAGTCAAAGAGGTTTTTATCCTTGGGACGATTTTCAAATAGAAATTCTGGGTGCCATTGGACACCGAGAAAGGCAACATCATCCGTACTTATGATAGCTTCAATGATACCATCTTTAGGATCATGAGCCGCAATTTTTAAGTTAGGTGCTAAATCTTTGATACTCTGGTGGTGGAAGGAGTTGATATGAGAGATTTCTCCATAGATTTCTCGAAGAACAGTATCTGGTTCTGTTACCAAACGTTGGGTTGTGTATTCGGCAGAAGAATCCTGCCAGTGGTCTTCGATATCTTGATACAGAGTGCCACCCATAGCAACGTTAAAGAGTTGAGTACCACGACAGATGGAGAAAATTGGCTTTTTCTGTTTGATAGCTTCCTTAATGAGGGCCAGTTCGAAGATATCTCTTTGAAGGTGGTAGTCATCGCTATCAATAGTTTTTGGTTCACCATAGAATTTTGGATCAACATTTTGCCCACCTGTTAAGATGAGCTTGTCAATCATACTGATATAGTGGCAGGCCATTTCTTGATCACCAATCGGTAGGATGATGGGAATCCCTCCAGCGTCTTTAACGCCTTCAACAAAGCCTTTTGCTGCGTAGCTCATCATGATGTCATCATCTGGATGAGTTTTTTCGTTTCCTGTAATCCCAATAACTGGTTTTTTCATAAAATGATTTTCACTTTCTAATCCTCTTTTCGCATGAAATAGAGGAGGGTTTGGAGTTCACTTGTCAAATCTACGTACTGAACGACCACATCTTTTGGTAAATGCAGATGGACAGGTGAAAAACTGAGAATTCCTTTCACGCCAGCATCGACCAAGAGATTAGCGACCTCTTGTGACTTAACGCTGGGAACGGTCAGAATAGCAGTCTTAACATCAGCATCCTTGATTTTTTCTTTGATTTGAGAAATCCCGTAAATAGGAATTCCATCAGGAGTTTGCGTACCGACTTCAGGATGCTCATCTAGGTCAAAGGCCATGATGATTTTCATCTTGTTACGCTCGTGGAAGCGGTAGTGTAGCAGGGCATGCCCCATATTTCCAATACCAACCAGCATGACATTGGTAATAGAGTTATCATTGAGCAAATCGGCAAAAAATGTCATCAGTTTTTTGACATCATAGCCAAAACCACGACGACCAAGTTCACCAAAATAGGAAAAATCCCGACGTACGGTCGCAGAATCAATACCGATGGCCTCTGCAATTTGTTTAGAGTTGGCACGTTCAATCTTTTCTGCATGAAATCTCTTAAAAATTCGATAGTAGAGAGAGAGTCTTTTTGCTGTAGCTTTTGGAATAGCGGACTGTTTATCTTTCACAAAATCACAACCTTTCTATTCTTCTATTTTATAGAAACATTGTGAAAAAATCAACAAAAATAAGAAAAAACTAAGAAAAATCTTAGTTTTGATGTAAAAAATCTGCATGTGATAGAAAACGGTAGAGGTCTCCGACCAGTCCTTGGTAAACTTCCTGTCCCTCAAAAGTCAAAGAAGTCACATAAAGTGTATCTGGTAGGGTCACACATCCTGACAAAGCCAGCATGAGAGCCTCATAATCTTCATACTTGAGAGTACGCTCTACATGATAGCTGTCTTTATAGGTCAGTTTAAACATATAGGACCTATCTTTCAGATTTTGTAAAGACACCACGTTCTACCAAACTATCCATGAGGAAATAGAATTTTTCCTGATGAATGTGGTGGTCTTCTGATTTGAAAATATCAACCAGACGGAGACCAAACTTGTCAGTGATATTGATTTTAGCCCCTGTTAGCTCTTTATTGATAATGATTTTGAGTTGGAAGCCTTCACCGCTGTTTGGAACTTTTTCAAGTAAGCGAGTCAGTTCATAGTTACCAACCTTTGTCTCAAAAAAAGTATTGTCCTTGAGGGTAAACTTTTTAACAGAAGGGCTAAGAGTGTAGTCGTAACGACAATTTTTTAACTGAATGGTTTTTTCAAATGCCATATGGCTAACCTCCGATAATTTCTTTTAAGGTCTTTGCGAGGGTTTGTAGGTCTTCAACAGTATTTTGTGGCGACAAACTGATACGAACGGATTCCTTCAAGCGGTCTGAATTTGCTCCGTACATAGCTTCAAGAACATGGCTGGATTGGACAATGCCTGCGGTACAGGCTGAGCCAGTAGAGATTGAAATTCCAGCTAAATCTAGACGGAGGAGTAAAAGGTCGTTTTTCTGACCAGGAAATCCAATATTGAGAACATAAGGAAGCTGATGTTGTCCTCTATTCAGGTAATACTGAACTCCCTCAAGCTCCGCAAGAAAGGCAGTTTCTAGATTTTGTACATGTTGGAAATGTTCTTCTTGCTTTTCTAAATCTTCTTTTAGGGCTGCTACCATGCCTACGATGGCAGCTAGATTTTCAGTACCTGCACGTTTTTTCTGTTCTTGGTCTCCACCATGGAGATAGGAATCAAAGTCCATGCTAGATGCGTAGAGAAAGCCGATTCCCTTAGGACCATGAAATTTATGGGCAGAAGCAGTGAGAAAATCAATGCCCAATTCTTCTGGATGAATAGGGATTTTTCCAATAGCCTGAACTGCATCAACATGATAGGCAGCAGGGTGTTGCTTGAGTATTTGGCCAATTTCAGCAATGGGCAGTAGGTTTCCTGTCTCATTATTGGCAAACATGGTAGAAACCAAAATCGTATCGTCACGTAAGGCCTCTTGAATTTGTTGGGCGGTGATCTCCTGATTTTTTGGCTGGATAATGGTTACTTCAAAACCGAAGTGCTGAACCAAGTAATCAATGGTTTCAAGAACGGCATGGTGCTCAATGGCAGTTGTGATGATATGTTTTCCTTGTTCTTGGTGACGAAGGCAGTAGCCAATGATGGCAGTATTGTTGCCCTCAGTCCCACCAGAAGTGAAAAAGATATGTTGAGGTTTTGTCCCCAATAACTGGGATAGTTCCTGGCGGGCTTCTCGCAAAAGCTTGCCAGCTTGACGACCATGCCCATGGATACTAGATGGATTGCCATGGGTTTCTTGTAAAACCTTGGTCATAGCTGAAATAGCAACTGCTGACATAGGAGTCGTTGCAGCATTGTCCAAATAAATCAAAGAATCACCTTATTTCTTTTTGTTGTAAGCAAAGAGTGGGCTGACTGGTTTTCTTTCGTGGATACGTACGATAGCGTCACCAATTAACTCACTAGCAGTGATGTAGCATACGTTTTTAGGAGTTTTTTCTTTTGTTGCTACTGAATCAGTCACAAGAATTTCTTTAATACTAGTATTGTCAAGAAGTTCAGCAGCTCCTTCGACGAAGAGACCGTGGCTAGAAACAGCATAAATTTCTGTAGCTCCTTCACGTTCAACGATTTTAGCAGCTTCAGAGAAGGTACGTCCTGTATTTAAAATATCGTCAATCAAGATAGCTTTCTTACCTTCAACATCACCGATAATATAACCTTCGTTACGAGTTGCATCGTCTTGAGGATAGTCGATAATGGCGATAGGAGCATCAAGATATTCAGCCAGGCTACGAGCACGTTTGACACCTGAATTTTTAGGACTGACGACAACAACATCTGACCCAAGTAGTCCCTTATCGCAGTAATGTTTTGCAAATAGAGGAACTGTGAAGAGGTTATCAACAGGAATGTCAAAGAAGCCTTGAACCTGAACAGCATGCAAATCAAGCGTAAGGATACGGTCAACACCGGCCTTAACCAGCATATTAGCAACTAGTTTAGCTGTGAGTGGCTCACGTGGTGAAGCAATGCGGTCTTGACGTGCATAGCCAAAATATGGAAGGACAACGTTGATACTGTGGGCACTTGCACGCACACAAGCGTCGACCATGATTAACAATTCCATTAGGTGGTTGTTAACAGGGAAACTTGTTGATTGGATGATGTAAACATCATAGCCACGGACACTTTCTTCGATATTCACTTGGATTTCTCCGTCTGAAAATTGACGTGATGACAGTTTGCCAAGTGGTACACCAACAGCTTGAGCAATTTTTTGTGCAATCTCTTGGTTAGAGTTGAGTGCGAAAAGTTTCATATTTTTTCTATCTGACATTATAGACCGTCCTCTGTAAACTTCATAAATCCTAGTTATATATGTTTTGCATATATGAACTGGGATTCGTGTATTTTTATCTCTTCTATTTTACCAAAAAATGGAGATTATTTCAGCTATTTTTCATGCTTTTGACAAATCGAACCAATTTTGAAGGGGCTTTTTGGTAGGAAATCTGATTTTCTTCTAAAAATTGTTGGAAATCCTGTTTGCCTTGCTCATGATCTTCCACTTCAAGCTCTAATTCGTAATCTGTCATATCAAAGTAATGACTCTCATCCAGTGCCATGAGGCCAATAGCTGTTTTCATTTCATAGCGAAGCGTTGTTAGACAACCAAGGACCTGCCATTTCTTGTTTTGTATACCATGTTTAGACAATTCATCAAGAACCAGCCCCTGAGGAAGTTCTTCCTTGCTCAGATAATCTTCAGCATCTTTTAGCTGCAATTTTTGATTGTATTCCATGTTTCCAACACTTTGCGGGACTTTGAGTGTCAATTCTGCCCAGTCTTCAAAGGTTCGAATGCGCATAGCAACTTTCTTTTCTCGTAGTTCAAAACCAGGCGTGTCTATGTAGTAATTTTTTTGAAGAACAGGAGTGACGTCTGTGAACTGGTCTTTTAGACGATTGTATTCATCTTTTTTCAAGAGTGTTTTCAATTCAATTTCTAAATGTTTCATTTTTCTTACCTTTTTTTATCGTTGAAAGCGGATTTATGATATAATAGCTTTGTATTTATTGTATATAAATCTGGAGAAAAAATCAAAGATATTTTTGAAGGATAATATGAGAACAAGGGAGAATATATGACCTTAGAATGGGAAGAATTTCTAGATCCTTACATTCAAGCTGTTGGTGAGTTAAAGATTAAACTTCGTGGTATTCGTAAGCAATATCGCAAGCAAAATAAGCATTCTCCGATTGAGTTTGTGACTGGTCGAGTCAAGCCAATTGAGAGTATAAAAGAAAAAATGGCCCGTCGAGGCATTACTTATGCGACCTTGGAACACGATTTACAGGATATTGCTGGTTTGCGTGTGATGGTCCAGTTTGTAGATGATGTCCAAGAAGTTGTGGCTATTTTGCGCAAGCGTCAGGATATGCGGATCATACAGGAGCGAGATTACATTACTCATCGAAAGGCTTCAGGCTACCGTTCCTATCACGTGGTAGTAGAATATACGGTTGATACTATCAATGGAGCCAAGACTATTTTGGCAGAAATTCAAATTCGTACTTTGGCCATGAATTTCTGGGCAACGATAGAACATTCTCTCAACTACAAGTACCAAGGGGATTTCCCAGAGGAGATTAAGAAGCGACTGGAAATTACATCCAAGATTGCCCATCAGTTAGATGAAGAAATGGGTAAAATTCGTGATGATATTCAAGAAGCTCAGGCACTTTTTGATCCTTTGAGTAGAAAATTAAATGATGGTGTAGGAAACAGTGACGATACAGATGAAGAATACAGGTAAACGAATTGACCTGATAGCTAATAGAAAACCACAGAGTCAAAGGGTTTTATATGAATTGCGAGATCGTTTGAAGAGAAATCAGTTTATACTCAATGATACCAATCCAGATATTGTTATTTCCATTGGTGGGGATGGCATGCTCTTGTCGGCCTTTCATAAGTACGAAAATCAGCTTGACAAGGTACGCTTTATCGGTGTTCATACGGGACATTTGGGCTTCTATACGGACTATCGTGATTTTGAGTTGGACAAGCTAGTAACTAATTTGCAGCTAGATACAGGAGCAAGAGTCTCTTACCCTGTTCTAAATGTGAAGATCTTTCTTGAAAATGGTGAAGTGAAGATTTTTAGAGCACTAAATGAAGCCAGCATCCGCAGATCTGATCGAACCATGGTGGCGGATGTTGTGATTAACGGTGTCCACTTTGAACGTTTTCGTGGAGATGGACTAACAGTTTCGACACCGACTGGTAGTACAGCCTATAACAAGTCACTTGGCGGAGCTGTTTTACACTCTACCATTGAAGCTTTGCAATTAACGGAAATTGCCAGCCTTAATAATCGTGTCTATCGAACGCTGGGCTCTTCCATTATTGTTCCTAAGAAGGATAAAATTGAACTCATTCCAACGAGAAACGATTACCATACTATTTCGGTTGACAATAGCGTTTATTCCTTCCGAAATATTGAGCGTATTGAGTATCAAATCGACCATCATAAGATTCACTTTGTCGCATCACCTAGCCACACCAGTTTCTGGAATCGTGTTAAGGATGCTTTTATTGGCGAGGTGGATGAATGAGGTTTGAATTTATCGCAGATGAACATGTCAAGGTTAAGACCTTCTTGAAAAAACACGAGGTTTCTAAGGGGCTGCTGGCTAAGATTAAGTTTCGAGGTGGAGCTATTCTGGTCAATGACCAACCGCAAAATGCAACTTATCTATTGGATGTTGGAGACCGAGTTATCATCGATATTCCTGCTGAGGAGGGATTTGAAACTCTAGAAGCTATCGAGCGCCCACTGGATATTCTATATGAGGATGACCATTTTCTAGTCTTAAATAAACCCTATGGAGTGGCTTCTATTCCTAGTGTCAATCACTCCAATACCATTGCCAATTTTATCAAGGGTTACTACGTCAAGCAAAATTATGAAAATCAACAGGTTCACATTGTGACCAGACTTGATAGAGATACTTCTGGCTTGATGCTCTTTGCAAAACACGGCTATGCCCATGCACGATTAGACAAGCAGTTACAGAAAAAGTCTATCGAGAAACGCTATTTTGCTTTGGTTAAAGGTGAGGGATACTTGGAGCCAGAGGGGGAAATTATTGCTCCTATTGCGCGTGATGAAGACTCTATTATCACCAGACGGGTGGCTAAAGGTGGAAAGTATGCCCATACATCCTACAAGATTGTAGCTTCTTATGGAAATATTCACCTGGTAGATATTCGTTTGCACACTGGACGTACCCACCAAATTCGAGTCCATTTTTCTCATATTGGTTTTCCTTTGTTGGGAGATGATTTGTACGGAGGTAGTCTGGACGACGGCATTCAACGTCAGGCCTTGCATTGCCATTACCTATCCTTCTATCATCCATTTTTAGAACAGGACTTGCAGTTAGAAAGTCCCTTGCCGGATGATTTCAGTAACCTTATTACTCAGTTATCAACTAATACTCTATAAAAACTGTTTCAGAGTATAATTATTATCTTAAAGGAGAAAACTCATGGAAGTTTTTGAAAGTCTCAAAGCCAACCTAGTTGGTAAAAATGCTCGTATCGTTCTCCCTGAAGGGGAAGAGCCTCGTATTCTCCAAGCAACTAAACGTTTGGTAAAAGAAACAGAAGTGATTCCTGTTTTGCTTGGAAATCCTGAAAAAATTAAAATTTATCTTGAAATTGAAGGGATCATGGATGGTTATGAAGTCATTGACCCTCAACATTATCCTCAATTTGAAGAAATGGTTGCTGCCTTGGTAGAGCGTCGTAAAGGCAAAATGTCTGAAGAAGATGCACGCAAGATTTTGGTTGAAGATGTCAATTACTTTGGTGTTATGTTGGTTTACTTGGGCTTGGTTGATGGAATGGTATCTGGAGCTATTCACTCAACAGCTTCAACAGTTCGCCCAGCCCTACAAATCATCAAAACTCGCCCAAATGTAACGCGTACTTCAGGTGCCTTCCTCATGGTTCGTGGTACGGAACGTTACCTATTTGGAGACTGTGCTATCAATATCAATCCTGATGCAGAAGCCTTGGCTGAAATTGCCATCAACTCAGCAATTACAGCTAAGATGTTTGGCATCGAGCCTAAAATTGCTATGCTAAGTTATTCTACTAAAGGTTCAGGATTTGGTGAGAGCGTCGATAAGGTTGTAGAAGCAACTAAAATTGCTCACGACTTGCGTCCTGACCTTGAAATCGATGGTGAGTTGCAATTTGATGCAGCCTTTGTTCCAGAAACTGCAGCTCTGAAAGCTCCTGGAAGTACGGTAGCTGGTCAAGCAAATGTTTTCATCTTCCCAGGTATCGAAGCAGGAAATATTGGCTACAAGATGGCTGAACGTCTTGGTGGCTTTGCGGCTGTAGGACCTGTTTTGCAAGGTTTGAACAAGCCAGTTAACGACCTCTCTCGTGGATGTAATGCTGATGATGTGTACAAGTTGACCCTTATCACAGCAGCTCAAGCAGTTCATCAATAAAGAGAAGTTGTACTAAATAATTCGTATTTATAATCAAAAAACGCATAGTATCAAGTGCTGAGTCCTTGATATTATGCGTTTTATTATGAAAAATGTTTATTAGATCTTATACTCGTATTGGATGTTGTCATTCAGACTCTGTTTTGATTGGATTATGATTGAAACTAGTTTCAAATAATTTAGAATTTTTAACTATTTTTGAAAGTAGAATCTATTGTCTACTGTGAAGTCTAAAACTGAAAATATTTATTATATAATAAGGTTAAGATAAAATATGAAAGGAGTAAAATGTCTTTCATGACGTATTGAAAAGCTGAACTGTACGCTATGCAAGATTGTTTAAATTAAAAATAATGGAAATTTCCATTAACATTAAATAGTTTAGTTTCTTTTGCAATTGTCTAGTCCTAGTGGCTAAAAATTTTAAACAAAAAAGAAAGCGCTTTACAAAGTTAGAAAATGAGAGGGAAAATATGAATCAGAGACATTTTGATAGAAAACAACGATATGGAATTCGAAAATTTGCAGTTGGAGCAGCTTCAGTAGTGATTGGAGCGGTTGTTTTTGGTGCTACTCCTGCTTTGGCTCAAGAGGCACCATCAACGAATGGTGAAACAGCGGGGCAATCTTTGCCAGAATTGCCTAAGGAAGTAGAGACAGGAAATCTGACGAATCTCGATAAGGAACTTGCAGACAAATTGTCAACAGCAACGGATAAGGGAACTGAAGTGAGCCGTGAAGAGTTGCAAGCAAACCCAGGGTCTGAAAAACCAGCAGAAACAGAAGCATCAAACGAAAATCCAGCTACAGAGAGTGAAGACAAAGAAGAAGTTGGAAACATTCCGCGTGATTTTTATGCCAGAGAGTTGGAAAATGCCAATACTGTTATAGAGAAGGAAGATGTTGAAACCAATCCTTCAAACGGGCAAAGAGTTGATATGAAGGAGGAGCTTGGCAAGCTTAAAAAACTTCAAAATGCGACTATTCATATGGAGTTTAAGCCAGATGCATCTGCTCCACGTTTTTACAACCTCTTCTCAGTTTCTAGTGATACCAAAGTAAATGAATACTTTACCATGGCCATTCTTGATAACACAGCTATCATTGAAGGTCGGGATGCCAATGGGAACCAATTTTATGGTGATTATAAAAATGCTCCTTTGAAGATTAAACCAGGTCAGTGGAATTCTGTAACCTTTACAGTTGAGAGACCCAATGCAGACCAACCAAATGGTAAGGTGCGCCTCTACGTAAATGGTGTCTTGTCTCGTACAAGTCCTCAATCTGGTCGTTTCATCCAAGATATGCCAGATGTCAACCATGTGCAAATAGGTACAACCAAACGTACAGGCAAAAACTTCTGGGGCGCTAATCTTAAAGTCCGTAATCTAACGGTTTATGATCGTACCCTTTCACCAGAAGAAGTTAAAAAACGTAGTCAGCTCTTTGAAAGAGGAGAGTTGGAGAAGAAACTTCCTGAAGGAGCAGAAGTTACTGATAAACTGGATGTTTTTGAAGGTGGTGAGAACCGCAAGCCAAATAAAGATGGTATTGCAAGCTACCGTATTCCAGCTCTGCTGAAAACGGATAAGGGAACCTTGATTGCTGGTGCAGATGAGAGACGTTTGCATCACTCTGACTGGGGCGATATCGGTATGGTTGTTCGTCGTAGTGATGATAAGGGCAAAACATGGGGAGATAGAATCGTCATCTCAAATCCTCGTGATAATGAGAATGCTAGAAGAGCTCATGCGGGATCACCAGTTAATATTGACATGGCCCTAGTCCAAGATCCGAAAACTAAGCGAATCTTCTCTATTTTTGATATGTTTGTAGAAGGTGAAGCAGTTAGAGATTTGCCAGGAAAAGCACCGCAAGCCTATGAGCAAATTGGGGATAAGGTTTACCAAGTTCTGTACAAAAAAGGTGAAGTAGGACATTATACAATCCGTGAAAATGGTGAGGTTTTTGACCCTGAAAATAGAAAGACAGAATACCGTGTTGTAGTCGATCCTAAGAAACCAGCTTATAGTGATAAGGGTGACCTTTACAAGGGTGAGGAACTGATTGGTAATGTCTACTTTGATTACAGCGACAAGAATATCTTTAGAGTTTCAAATACTAACTATCTCTGGATGTCTTATAGTGATGACGATGGTAAAACTTGGTCTGCACCTAAAGATATTACCTACGGTATTCGTAAGGATTGGATGCACTTCTTAGGTACTGGGCCTGGTACAGGTATTGCTTTGCACTCAGGTCCTCACAAAGGGCGTCTTGTTATCCCTGCCTACACTACAAATAACGTATCCTACCTAAGTGGATCCCAGTCTTCACGCGTCATTTACTCAGATGACCATGGTGAAACTTGGCATGCAGGGGAAGCTGTCAATGATAACCGTCCGGTAGGTAACCAAACAATTCACTCTTCAACTATGAATAATTCAGGTGCTCAAAATACGGAGTCAACCGTTGTTCAGTTGAATAATGGAGATCTCAAACTCTTCATGCGCGGATTGACAGGTGATCTTCAAGTTGCTACAAGTAAAGATGGTGGAGCAACTTGGGAAAAAGATGTGAAGCGCTATGCGGATGTCAAAGATGTCTATGTTCAAATGTCAGCTATACACACTGTACAAAATGGCAAGGAGTATATCGTCCTCAGTAATGCAGGTGGGCCAGGACGATACAATGGTCTGGTACACGTAGCACGTGTGGAAGCTAACGGAGATTTAACTTGGCTCAAGCATAATCCAATTCAAAGTGGTAAATTTGCTTATAACTCCTTGCAAGATCTTGGAAATGGTGAATTTGGTTTGCTTTATGAGCATGCAGATAACAACCAAAATGAATACACCTTGTCCTATAAGAAATTCAACTGGGATTTCCTAAGTAAGGATGGGATTGCTCCGACGAAAGCAACTGTGAAAAATGCTGTAGAGATGAGCAAAAATGTCATCGCTTTAGAATTTGATTCTGAAGTATTGGTGAATCAGCCACCAGTTCTAAAACTGGCAAATGGAAATTTTGCGACCTTCTTGACTCAGTACGATTCAAAAACATTGCTATTTGCAGCTAGTAAGGAAGATATTGGTCAGGAAATTACAGAAATCATTGATGGTGCAATTGAGAGCATGCATAATTTGTCTGTAAGTCTTGAAGGGGCAGGAGTTCCTGGTGGAAAAAATGGTGCAAAAGCAGCAATCCATGAAGTTCCAGAATTCACAGGTGCAGTCAATGGTGAAGGTACAGTTCATGAGAATCCAGTCTTTGAAGGTGGCATCAACGGTGAGGAAGCAGCAATTCATGATGTGCCAGAATTCACAGGTGGTATCAACGGTGAAGAAGCAGCTGTTCAGGAACTTCCAGAATATATTCCAGTAGAAACTTCAAAAGGAGAAGCAGCGACTCATGAAGTGCCGGCTTATGAAGGAGGCGCTAACGAGGTAGAAGCCGCAAAATCAGAGCTTCCATCTTATGAAGGTGGTGCTAATGCGGTAGAAGCCGCAAAATCAGAAGTTCCATCTTATGAAGGAGGCGCTAATGCGGTAGAAGCAGCTAAATCAGAACTTCCATCCTATGAAGGTGGCGCTCATGAAGTACAGTCTGCTAGTTCGGATCTACCAACTCTTGCGGATGGTGTCAACGAGGCCGAAGCAACAGTGCATAAGGTGACAGAATATAAGGCTGACCCGTCTACTGCAGTGCAGGCTATGGCGCAAGAACATACTTATCAAGCACCTGCTGCGCAGCAGCATCTCCTGCCTAAAACAGGAAGTGAGGATAAGTCCAGTATTGCAATTGTAGGATTTGTAGGGATGTTTCTTGGATTGTTGATGATAGGGAAAAAGAGAGAATAATAGAGAAGTTGAGAACTTAAATTTTTAAAAATAAAAAGAGGTAATGGAAATAAAATTAGGTACCGACTTTTAAAAGTTAGATTTTTTCTGTCTAATCTTTTAGGTACACATCTTACCTCTTTTTATATTAATGGAACTTTATACTCATCTGTCCTTAGCCATAGACTGTCAAAAAATATAAAGTAAAAAAGTAGTAAGTAAAAAGAATAAAAAAACTTTGTTTTTTTATTATAATATAGTATACTTAGTATGACGAAAAACAGCTATTAGAAGCGTTATTTTATCTAAAGAAATGTAAGCGATTTCTTAGTGCTTGTAATGGTCTAAATAAAGAGTTTATTGGAAGGAGTTTTTAAATAGTAAATAAAAATAAGAATGTCACCAGTTAAAGCTGGGCTCGGGCAGTAGCTGACTGCTCTAGAAGATTAGGAGTATTTGATGAAACAATATTTTTTAGAAAAAGGTCGAATCTTTAGTATTCGTAAACTGACTGTTGGTGTTGCTTCTGTAGCAGTCGGTCTTGCTTTTTTTGCATCTGGGAATGTTGCGGCTAGTGAACTTGTGACAGAACCAAAACTTGAAGTTGACGGTCAATCAAAAGAAGTGGCAGATGTAGATTATAAAAAAGTAGAAACAGTTAAAGAAGAAGTAACTGAAAAAACAGAGCCTACTGCCGAGAAAGCAACAGAGGAAGCTAAAACTGCTGAAGTGGCTGGTGATGTACTCCCCGAAGAAATACCTGACCGTGCCTATCCTGATACTCCAGTGAAAAAAGTGGATACTGCAGCTATTGTATCAGAAAAAGAAAGTCCACAGGTAGAGACTAAGAGTATCTTGAAACCTACGGAAGTAGCTCCAACTGAAGGCGAAAAAGAAAATAGAGCCATTATCAATGGTGGCCAAGACCTCAAACGTATTAATTATGAAGGTCAGCCAGCTACCTCAGCTGCTATGGTTTATACAATTTTCAGTTCACCTTTAGCAGGTGGAGGTAGCCAACGTTATCTCAATTCTGGATCTGGAATCTTTGTAGCTCCAAATATTATGTTGACAGTAGCTCATAATTTCTTAGTCAAGGATGCAGATACCAATGCAGGTTCTATTCGTGGCGGTGATACTACTAAGTTTTATTACAATGTAGGTTCAAATACTGCTAAGAACAATTCTTTGCCAACTTCAGGAAATACGGTTTTGTTCAAGGAAAAGGATATTCATTTTTGGAATAAAGAAAAGTTTGGTGAAGGAATTAAGAATGATCTAGCTTTAGTAGTAGCACCAGTTCCACTTTCGATTGCAAGTCCAAATAAGGCAGCTACTTTTACTCCTCTTGCAGAACATCGTAGCTATAAAGCTGGTGAACCAGTTAGTACCATAGGATATCCGACAGATTCCACTTCTCCGGAATTGAAGGAACCAATCGTTCCTGGTCAGTTGTATAAGGCTGATGGTGTCGTTAAGGGTACTGAAAAGCTTGATGATAAAGGAGCGGTTGGCATCACTTATCGCCTGACATCTGTTTCTGGTCTTTCTGGTGGTGGAATTATTAATGGTGATGGTAAAGTTATTGGAATTCACCAACATGGAACCGTTGATAATATGAATATCGCTGAAAAAGATCGCTTTGGAGGAGGACTTGTCCTATCGCCTGAACAACTAGCATGGGTCAAAGAAATCATTGATAAATATGGAGTCAAAGGCTGGTACCAAGGAGATAATGGTAATCGTTACTACTTTACTCCAGAAGGAGAAATGATTAGAAATAAGATAGCTGTTATTGGCAAAAATAAATACTCTTTCGATCAAAATGGTATTGCGACGCTTCTTGAAGGTGTTGACTATGGACGAGTTGTTGTAGAACATCTAGACCAAAAAGATAATCCAGTCAAAGAAAACGATACTTTTGTTGAAAAGACGGAAGTTGGAACTCAGTTTGACTATAACTATAAAACAGAAATTGAGAAAACTGACTTCTACAAGAAAAATAAAGAAAAATATGAGATTGTATCGATTGACGGTAAAGCTGTCAACAAGCAACTGAAAGATGCCTGGGGAGATGATTATAGTGTTGTGAGCAAGGCTCCTGCAGGAACTCGTGTCATTAAGGTTGTTTATAAAGTCAATAAAGGTTCCTTCGATCTTCGTTACCGATTGAAAGGTACAGACCAAGAATTAGAGTCTGCAACTGTTGACAATAACGATGGTAAAGAGTACGAAGTTTCCTTTGTTCATAGATTCCAAGCTAAAGAAATTACAGGCTACCGTGCAGTCAATGCAAGCCAAGAAGCAACAATCCAACATAAAGGAGTGAACCAAGTTATTTTTGAATACGAAAAAATAGAAGATCCAAAACCAGCAACTCCTGCAACTCCAGTAGTGGATCCAAAAGACGAAGAAACAGAAATTGGAAACTATGGACCACTACCAAGCAAGGCTCAATTGGACTACCACAAGGAAGAATTGGCTGCCTTCATCCACTATGGTATGAATACCTACACTAACTCTGAATGGGGTAACGGTAGAGAAAATCCTCAAAACTTTAACCCAACTAATCTTGATACAGACCAGTGGATTAAGACTTTGAAGGATGCTGGATTCAAACGAACAATCATGGTTGTCAAACACCACGACGGTTTTGTGATTTATCCATCTAAATATACAGACCATACGGTGGCTGCAAGTCCATGGAAAGATGGTAAGGGTGACCTTCTCGAAGAAATCTCTAAATCAGCGACTAAGTATGACATGAATATGGGTGTTTACCTATCACCATGGGATGCTAATAACCCTAAATATCATGTTTCAACTGAAAAAGAGTATAACGAATACTATCTCAACCAACTCAAGGAAATCCTTGGCAATCCTAAATACGGAAATAATGGTAAATTCATCGAAGTATGGATGGATGGTGCGCGTGGTAGCGGAGCTCAAAAAGTAACTTACACCTTTGACGAGTGGTTCAAGTACATCAAGAAAGCTGAAGGGGATATCGCTATCTTCTCTGCTCAACCAACAAGCGTCCGTTGGATCGGTAATGAACGTGGTATCGCTGGAGATCCAGTTTGGCATAAGGTTAAGAAAGCTAAGATCACTGACGATGTGAAGAACGAATATCTCAACCATGGAGACCCAGAAGGAGATATGTACTCAGTCGGTGAAGCAGACGTTTCTATTCGTTCAGGTTGGTTCTACCATGACAATCAACAACCAAAATCAATCAAAGATTTGATGGATATCTACTTCAAATCTGTTGGTCGTGGAACGCCACTCCTCCTCAATATTCCACCAAATAAAGAAGGTAAATTCGCAGATGCAGATGTGGCTCGCTTGAAAGAATTCCGAGCAACCTTGGACCAAATGTATGCGACTGACTTCGCCAAGGGAGCAACTGTAACTGCAAGCTCTACCCGTAAGAATCACTTGTATCAAGCAGGTAACCTAACAGATGGTAAGGATGATACTAGTTGGGCATTGTCAAATGATGCGAAGACAGGTGAATTCACTGTCGATCTTGGTCAGAAGAGACGCTTTGACGTAGTCGAACTCAAAGAAGATATCGCTAAAGGTCAACGTATCTCAGGATTTAAGGTTGAAGTTGAGCTCAATGGTCGCTGGGTTCCTTATGGAGAGGGTTCGACTGTTGGTTATCGTCGTCTTGTCCAAGGTCAACCTGTAGAAGCCCAAAAGATTCGTGTGACTATCACGAATTCACAAGCAACCCCTATTTTGACAAACTTCTCTGTTTATAAGACACCAAGTAGTATCGAAAAAACAGATGGTTATCCTCTAGGTTTGGATTACCATTCAAATACAACAGCTGACAAAGCAAATACAACCTGGTATGACGAATCTGAAGGCATCCGTGGTACATCCATGTGGACTAACCAAAAAGATGCAAGCGTGACTTACCGTTTCAATGGAACTAAGGCTTATGTCGTATCTACAGTGGATCCAAACCACGGTGAAATGTCGGTTTACGTTGATGGTCAAAAGATTGCAGATGTACAAACCAATAATGCAGCTCGTAAACGTAGCCAGATGGTTTATGAAACAGATGACTTGGCTCCAGGTGAACATACCATCAAACTCGTCAACAAAACTGGCAAAGCTATTGCAACTGAAGGTATTTACACGCTCAACAATGCTGGTAAAGGTATGTTTGAGTTGAAAGAAACAACCTATGAAGTTCAAAAAGGACAACCAGTTACTGTAACCATTAAACGTGTTGGTGGTAGCAAAGGTGCTGCAACAGTCCATGTCGTGACTGAGCCAGGAACAGGGGTTCACGGTAAAGTTTACAAGGATACAACAGCTGATTTGACCTTCCAAGATGGTGAAACCGAAAAGACTTTGACAATTCCGACAATTGACTTTACTGAGCAAGCTGATTCAATCTTTGACTTTAAAGTAAAAATGACAAGCGCATCAGATAATGCCTTGCTTGGATTTGCTTCAGAAGCAACTGTTCGAGTAATGAAGGCTGACTTACTTCAAAAAGACCAAGTCAGTCATGATGACCAGGCCAGTCAACTTGATTATAGCCCAGGTTGGCATCATGAAACCAATTCGGCAGGTAAATACCAAAATACTGAGTCTTGGACATCCTTTGGTCGTTTGAATGAAGAACAGAAGAAAAATGCTAGCGTAACAGCCTATTTCTATGGAACAGGTCTTGAAATTAAAGGTTTTGTTGATCCTGGACATGGTATCTACAAGGTTACTCTAGATGGTAAAGAACTTGAGTATCAAGATGGTCAAGGAAATGCTACTGATGTCAATGGTAAGAAGTACTTCAGTGGAACAGCAACTACACGTCAAGGTGATCAGACTCTTGTTCGTTTGGATGGACTCGAAGAAGGTTGGCACGCTGTAACCTTGCAATTGGATCCAAAACGAAATGATACCTCTAGAAATATTGGTATTCAAGTTGATAAGTTCATCACTCGTGGAGAAGATAGCGCTCTTTATACCAAAGAAGAATTAGTTCAAGCTATGAAGAACTGGAAGGATGAATTGGCTAAATTTGACCAAACAAGTTTGAAGAATACTCCAGAGGCGCGTCAAGCCTTCAAGTCAAACTTAGATAAATTATCTGAACAACTTTCAGCAAGTCCAGCCAGTGCTCAAGAAATTCTGAAAACAGCCACAGCCTTGCAAGCTATTCTTGATAAGGAAGAAAACTATGGTGTCGAAGAAACACCATCCCAGCCAGAAGAGCCTAACTATGACAAGGCCATGGCAAGCTTATCAGAGGCTATTCAAAACAAGAGCAAGGAACTAGGCAGCGATAAAGAAGCTAAGAAGCATCTCGTCGAGTTATCAGAACAAGCACTTACAGCTATCCAAGAAGCTAAGACACAAGATGCAGTAGACAAAGCCTTACAAGCAGCTCTGACTTCAATCAATCAACTTCAAGCGACTCCGAAAGAGGAAGTGAAACCAGAGCAGCCAGCTCAACCAGAAGAGTCTAAGATTGACTATGATAAGGCTATGGCAAGCTTGGCAGAGGCTATTCAAAACAAGAGCAAGGAACTAGGTAGCGATAAAGAAGCTAAGAAGAAACTAGTTGAGTTATCAGAACAAGCTCTCACAGCTATCCAAGAAGCCAAGACACAAGATGCAGTAGACAAAGCCTTGCAAGCAGCTCTGACTTCAATCAATCAACTTCAAGCGACTCCGAAAGAGGAACCAAAACCAGAGCAGCCAGCTCAACCAGAAGAGTCTAAGATTGACTACGATAAGGCTATGGCAAGCTTGGCAGAGGCTATTCAAAACAAGAGCAAGGAACTAGGTCGCGATAAAGAAGCTAAGAAGAAACTAGTTGAGTTATCAGAACAAGCACTTACAGCTATCCAAGAAGCCAAGACACAAGATGCAGTAGACAAAGCCTTGCAAGCAGCTCTCACTTCTATTAACCAACTTCAAGCGACTCCAAAAGAGGAACCAAAACCAGAGCAGCCAGCTCATCAAGAAGAGTCTAAGATTGACTACGACAAGGCCATGGCAAGCTTGGCAGAGGCTATTCAAAACAAGAGCAAGGAACTAGGCAGCGATAAAGAAGCTAAGAAGCATCTCGTCGAGTTATCAGAACAAGCACTTAAAGCTATCCAAGAAGCTAAGACACAAGATGCAGTAGACAAAGCCTTACAAGCAGCTCTGACTTCAATCAATCAACTTCAAGCGACTCCGAAAGAGGAAGTGAAACCAGAGCAGCCAGCTCAACCAGAAGAGTCTAAGATTGACTATGATAAGGCTATGGCAAGCTTGGCAGAGGCTATCCAAAACAAGAGCAAGGAACTAGGTAGCGATAAAGAAGCTAAGAAGAAATTAGTTGAGTTATCCGAGCAAGCTCTTACAGCTATCCAAGAAGCTAAGACACAAGATGCAGTAGATAAAGTCTTACAAGCAGCTCTCACTTCAATCAATCAACTTCAAGCGACTCCGAAAGAGGAAGTGAAACATTCCATAGTTCCAACGGATGGAGATAAGGAACTAGTTCAACCTCAACCAAGTCTTGAAGTAGTAGAAAAAGTAATTAACTTCAAGAAAGTTAAACAAGAAGATTCAAGTCTTCCAAAAGGTGAAACTCGAGTGACTCAGGTAGGTCGTGCAGGTAAGGAACGTATCTTGACTGAAGTAGCACCAGATGGAAGCCGTACTATAAAACTTCGTGAAGTTGTTGAAGTTGCGCAAGATGAAATTGTGTTGGTTGGAACTAAGAAAGAAGAATCAGGTAAAATCGTATCAGCTGACCATAAGGTACCAGAATTTACTGGTGGTGTGTCTGATTCTGAAGCAGCTATTCACAACTTACCAGAGTTTACTGGTGGTGTGTCTGGTTCTGAAGCAGCTATTCACAACTTACCAGAGTTTACTGGTGGTGTGTCTGATTCTGAAGCAGCTATTCACAACTTACCAGAGTTTACTGGTGGTGTGTCTGGTTCTGAAGCAGCTATTCATAACTTACCAGAGTTTACTGGTAGTATGACTGGTTCTGAAGGAGTTACTCATGGAGTTTCGAACGTTGAGGAAGGAGTTCCTAGTGGAGAAATTACAAGTCAACAAGAATCAGGATTTGCTAGCGATGCAACTGGTTCTGAAACAACTGCGAAGAAAATCGTAGAAAAAAATGATGAGAAGTCATATGTAGTTCCGGCTATATTAGAAGATAAGACTTATCAAGCACCTGCAAATCGTCAAGAAGTTCTACCTAAAACAGGAAGTGAAGATGGTTCTGCTTTTGCATCTGTAGGAATTATGGGCATGTTCTTAGGAATGATTGGAATGGTCAAAAGAAAAAAAGACTAATTAATGTAAAATGTCCCTAAATAGTGTATTCGAAATTGGATGCAAGAAGGTTGTAACAATTAGTTTTAGATTGTTTTCCTTGTATTAAGTGGAATATAATCAAGTAGACGAGAAAATTGGGAGATAACTAAAGGGTCAGGGAAAGAAGTCACTTCTAATACTTAATGAAAATCAAAGAGCAAACTAGGATACTAGCCGCAGGCTGTAGTTGAGTACAGCAAGACGACGTTGACGTGGTTTGACGAGATTTTCGAAGAGTATAAAATACTAAAACCGAGCATTTCCGTAGTTGGATATGCTCGGTTTTTTATCAATTATTTATAAGCTACGATACCAATGATGGTATCAACTGCACGTTCCATAGTCTGAAGGCTAACATATTCAAAACGTCCATGCATGTTTTCGCCACCAGCAAAGATATTTGGAGTTGGGATTCCCATAAAGGAAATTTTAGAGCCGTCTGTCCCGCCGCGAATTGGTTCAATAATAGGCGTGATACCTAAATCTTCCATAACGGCTTTGGCAATGGTAATTGGAGTCATATCTTTTTCAATGACTTCTTTCATATTGTAGTACTGGTCTGTCAAGTTTAGTGTGACACGGTCGCTACCAAGTTCTTGATTCATCTTATCAGCGATAGACTGCATGGCTGCTTTACGAGCTTCAAAGGCATCTTTTTCAAAATCACGAATGATGTAGCTTGCACGCGCCTCTTCGACACTACCTGTCACATCCATTAGATGGTAAAAACCTTGGTAACCTTCAGTTAACTCAGGTCTGTCATTCTCTGGAAGTTGATTGTGAAAATCAATTGCTAGCTGAAGAGCATTAACCATCTGACCTTTGGCAGTACCAGGGTGGACATTGCGTCCTTGGAAATGCAATTCAGCCCCAGCTGCTGAGAAGGTCTCGTACTGAAGCTCACCTAATGGACCACCATCAACTGTGTAGGCAAAATCAACATCAAAATCTTCTGCATCAAATTTATTAGCACCAACACCGATTTCTTCATCTGGACCAAAACCAACACGAATCTCACAGTGTTTGATTTCAGGATGGGCAGTCAGATATTCAATGGCTGTCATAATCTCAGCAATTCCTGACTTATCATCGGCACCTAGCAAGGTTGTTCCATCGGTTGTGATGAGTGTTTGTCCTGGATATTTCTCCAGACTCTTGAAGTCTGCTGGATCTAATTTAAAACCAGAATTCCCTAGTTCAATCACACCACCATCGTAGTTTTCAATTACCTGTGGATTGACTCCTTCGGCATTAAAATCAGCAGTATCCATGTGGGAGATGAAGCCAATTTTACGTGTTAAAGATGGATCATTGGCTGGCAAGGTTCCAATAGCAAAACCATTTGGTAGATAATAAACATTTTGCAGACCAACACGTTTCATTTCTGGGATCAGGATATTGGTTGCGAAATCAACCTGACTCTGGGTACTTGGAGTAGTAGTAGAGTGTTCATCAGAGCGCGTGTTGACCTTAACGTAGGTTAAAAAGCGGTCCAAGAGATTTGGATAAGTCATAAAAAACTCCTTTTGAATTCATTTTTTCCATTGTATCATAGAAAGAAGAGAAAAACAAAAGACAGAAGATTGAGAATGTCCCTATGTTAGCGTTTACTTATTGGTTGATTCATGATAAAATAAAATTGATAAAAACATCACAAGGAAGCAGTTATGAAAAAAGCAATTTTAATGATGACTTTCGGTTCGCCAGAAGAGATTACCTTTGAAGGTGTGGCTGATTTTTTCACAAATATTCGTCGTGGAGTGAGACCTCAAGACCACGAGATTCAAACACTCTATGATAATTATGTACTTATTGGAGGTACGCCTCTACAAAGAATCACCCGTGAAGAAGTTGCCTTAGTAGAAGCTAGACTGGGGAATGAGTATAGTGTCTATTTTGCCAATAAATTTTCCAGACCTTTTATTCCAGATGTAATTGGTCAGATGGAAGCAGACGGCATTGAACAGTGTATTTGCCTGATTTTGGAGCCCCATTATTCTTTTTACTCTGTCATGGGTTATGAGAAATTTTTAGAAAGCAAGCAAATTCAATTTTTGGTCATTAAGGACTGGTATCAAGAAGAGGACTTGCTAAACTATTGGGCAGATGAAATTGGTAATATTTTAAAAGAAGAAGTAAAGCAGGATAGCTTTAAAGTCATCTTTTCAGCCCATAGTGTACCCATTTTTGCCTTGGATTTTGGTGACCCCTATATCGACCAAATTTTTGAAAATAGCAAGCTAGTCGCTGAAAAACTAGGCTTGACTTCAGAACAATATACCAATACCTGGCAGAGTGAGAGTGATATCGGTATTCCATGGATTAAACCAGATGTTTTGGAGTATCTCAGAGAACAGACAGAACATCCAGACCATTATATTTTTGTTCCTATCAGCTTCATTAGCGAGCATATTGAAGTTTTATTTGATAATGATGTGGAATGTTATGACTTGTGTCAGGAATTGGGTGTGACCTACCATCGTCCACCAATGCCCAATACAGATTCTCGTTTGATTGATGCCTTGGTTAATACAGTCAAGGCCAATGAACATCAAGAGTTTAAGGAATTTCTCCCAGAAGAAGAAACCTTTGATGAATTAGTCCCTTCAGATGAGACGAAAAATATTTTGGCTGAATCTCAAGATTTACAAATGCCAGAATTTGTGAAAAAACTGATTGAGAAAAAAGGTCGTGAAAATGTTAAGATGCCTTATTTGATCAAGAAAATGCTAGAGAAAGCAGGTAAGTTGCCGAAAGAGTAAAGAAAAAGGATTTAGCTTTGTGCTAGATCCTTTTAATCGATTATTTTTTCTCAAGAAGCGCTTTGATTTCTTGAAGTACTTCCAATTCAGTTGGAGCAGCTGGAGCTTCCTCAGCAGCTTCTTCTTTTTTAGTAAGGCTTTGAGCTTTTTCCATAGCTTTAATAACGAAGAAGAGAACAGTACCTACAACAAGGAAGTTGATAATAGCACTCAAGAATTTACCATATGTAACACCATTCCATGCAAGTTCAGCGATGTTTTGTACTTTCGCAGCTTCCAAGGCTGGATTCAATAGAAGTGGAGTGATGATATCGTTAACGAATGAAGTTACGATTGCACCAAAAGCAGAGGCAATGATCACACCGACAGCAAGGTCTACGACATTACCACGAAGCAAAAATTCTTTAAGATCTTTTAACATTTTCATAATTCCTTTACAAAATTTTTACTCTTTATTATATATTAATTAAGAAATGCTTGCAAGCTATATGCTTAAATTTTTTTATTTTTTAAAAATAAATACCTTACTAAAAATGTAATTAAGAATAATTATCAAAAATTGTGCAATAATTGTTTCAATTGCATTTATCTTATCAAGATTTTCATTTACAAATTGCCCTATGATATGAGGGAATTGAGTCACAAACAGAAAAGTAAAGAGCAAATCTAACAGAAAAGTAGAAAGGCGGGCAAGAGAAAATTTCAATAAACGGATAAGTCGATTCTTCCTTGTTTGCTTAAACACGATTGTATCATTTGTGATAAAGGCAAATAGGATACCGATAATATTTGCTAGTCCAGTAGCAAGAAGTTCCTGATGACTTAGTTGATAAATGATTAGTCGTGAGAGAATCGAAACTAGAGTTGTTGCAAGGCCAAAAAAGAGATAGGCTAAGAGCTCATTCATGAAGAGACTTTGAATGCGTTTTTTCATGCTCTTAGTATAGCATAAAGCAGGCTATTGTGCTATACTAGTAAGGTTGAATGAATCAACCCTTGGTGCTTAGCTTCTTTCACCAAGCATATTACACGCGGGAAACCGCTAAAGGAGAAAAGATGAAAAAATTAACTGTTCGTGATGTAGCAGATATTGCAATCGTTGCTGCTATCTATGTCGTTTTAACTGTCACACCACCCCTAAATGCCATTAGCTATGGTGCTTATCAGTTTCGTATTTCAGAAATGATGAACTTTATGGCTTTTTACAATCCTAAGTACATCATCGGAGTTACCATCGGTTGTATGATTGCTAATTTCTTTAGCTTCGGACTGCTAGATGTATTTGTTGGTGGTGGCTCAACCCTGGTATTCCTCAGTCTAGGGGTTTGGCTTTTTTCAAAATACAGCAAGGATTACCTCTTTAACGGATTGATTCGAAAAGACCATTTCTTCTTTTCAATCCTCTTTTCCATTTCCATGTTTACTATCGCTACCGAGTTGAATATCGTAGCGCAATTACCATTTTTCCTTACTTGGTTTACAACAGGAATTGGTGAATTTGCTTCATTGATTATTGGAGCGATTATTATCGGTAAAATTGGTCGTCGAATCGATTTAAGCAAATAGAACAGGATAAGCTAGGTAGCCTTTACCTGGCTTTTTCTTATGGAAAATTTCTTAGGAAACTTGACAAGTTTTTCTAACTGTAGTATACTTTTTAAGTAAGCTGATTTAGCTCAGTTGGCAGAGCGCATCCATGGTAAGGATGAGGTCGCCGGTTCAATCCCGGCAATTAGCATGATATTTACAGAGAAACTCTTGAACACAAGAGTTTTTTCTTATGCTCGCGAGGAAAAATTCTGACTTTTGTATAATAAAAGTCATCCTGCAAAAATTTTTTATTGACAAAACCACTTATTTCTAGTAATATAATAGACGCGATGAGTCGATAGGTAGTCTTCGGACTACTATTGAGCATAAGGAGGTCATAACGCAGGAGCGGACCTTGATGAGTTGTGTGAACCTGCTCATCACATGAAGATGCCTCTTAGTCCCTGGTCTAGCGACTGGGGTTTTTTATTTTCCAAAAAATGATGAAAAAGCTTTGCAATTCATGGAAAAAGTAGTATAATACATCTATTATAGAAATTTTTAGAAAATTCCGAAAGAGGTTATTTATGGGATATACAGTTGCTGTAGTCGGCGCGACAGGTGCTGTCGGTGCTCAGATGATAAAAATGTTGGAAGAATCAACACTTCCAATCGATAAAATTCGTTTACTTGCTTCTGCACGTTCAGCGGGCAAGACTTTGAAATTTAAAGACCAAGATATTACGATTGAAGAAACGACTGAAACAGCTTTTGAAGGAGTTGATATTGCTCTCTTTTCAGCAGGTGGTTCTACATCAGCTAAGTATGCACCGTACGCAGTTAAAGCTGGAGCGGTAGTAGTTGATAATACATCTTACTTCCGTCAAAATCCAGATGTTCCTTTGGTTGTTCCAGAGGTCAATGCTCACGCACTTGATGCCCACAACGGTATCATTGCTTGCCCTAACTGTTCAACAATCCAAATGATGGTAGCGCTTGAGCCAGTTCGCCAAAAATGGGGCTTGGATCGTATCATTGTTTCAACTTACCAAGCAGTTTCAGGTGCTGGTATGGGAGCGATTCTTGAAACACAACGTGAACTTCGTGAAGTCTTGAATGATGGTGTAAACCCACGTGATTTGCATGCGGAAATTTTGCCTTCAGGTGGTGACAAGAAACATTATCCTATCGCCTTCAATGCTCTTCCACAAATCGATCTTTTCACTGATAATGATTACACATACGAAGAGATGAAGATGACTAAGGAAACTAAGAAAATCATGGAAGATGATAGCATCGCAGTATCTGCAACATGTGTGCGCATTCCAGTCTTGTCAGCTCACTCTGAATCTGTTTACATCGAAACAAAAGAAGTGGCTCCAATCGAAGAAGTGAAAGCAGCTATCGCAGCCTTCCCAGGCGCTGTTCTTGAAGATGATGTAGCTCATCAAATCTATCCGCAAGCCATCAATGCAGTTGGTTCACGTGATACCTTTGTTGGTCGTATCCGTAAAGACTTGGATGCTGAAAAAGGAATTCACATGTGGGTTGTTTCAGATAACCTTCTCAAAGGTGCTGCTTGGAACTCAGTTCAGATTGCAGAAACTCTTCACGAACGTGGATTGGTTCGTCCAACAGCTGAATTGAAATTTGAATTAAAATAGTCATATAATTTAGGAGTTCAGATGAACTCCTTCTTTGAAATAGAGAGGTGTTTCTCATGTCTTATCAAGATTTAAAAGAGTGTAAAATCATCACAGCCTTTATTACCCCCTTCCACGAGGATGGTTCCATCAACTTTGATGCTATTCCAGCCTTGATTGAGCATTTATTGGACCATCATACGGATGGAATTCTTCTCGCAGGTACCACTGCTGAGAGTCCTACCTTGACTCACGATGAAGAGTTGGAGATTTTTACTGCTGTACAAAAAGTTGTTAATGGACGTGTTCCTTTGATTGCGGGTGTAGGTACCAATGATACGCGTGACTCTATCGAGTTTGTCAAAGAAGTCGCAGACTTTGGTGGTTTTGCTGCTGGGCTTGCTATTGTGCCTTACTACAACAAACCTTCTCAAGAAGGAATGTATCAGCACTTTAAGGCCATTGCAGATGCTTCTGACCTACCAATTATTATCTATAACATTCCAGGTCGTGTGGTTGTCGAATTGACTCCAGAAACCATGCTTCGCTTGGCAGATCATCCAAATATTATTGGTGTCAAAGAATGTACGAGTTTGGCAAATATGGCTTACTTGATTGAGCACAAGCCAGAAGAGTTCTTGGTCTATACTGGTGAAGATGGAGATGCTTTCCATGCCATGAACCTTGGTGCGGATGGGGTTATTTCTGTTGCCTCTCATACAAATGGGGATGAGATGCACGAGATGTTTACGGCCATTGCAGAAAGCGATATGAAGAAAGCCGCAGCAATTCAGCGTAAATTCATTCCTAAGGTTAATGCCCTCTTCTCTTATCCAAGTCCTGCTCCAGTTAAGGCCGTTCTTAACTATATGGGATTTGAAGCTGGCCCAACTCGTCTACCTCTTGTTCCAGCACCAGAAGAAGATGCCAAACGTATTATCAAGGTTGTCGTAGATGGCGACTACGAAGCAACTAAGGCAACTGTAACAGGGGTCTTAAGACCAGATTACTAATAAAGACAATAAAATCCATGATCGAATGAAAGATCATGGATTTTTCTTATTTTCCTAAACAGAATTGGCTAAAGAGCTGGGTTATGAGTTCATCAGGAGCAGCATCTCCAGTGATTTCACCGAGGATTTCCCAAGTACGAGTTAAATCCACTTGAAGTAAATCAACTGGCATACCTAGTTCAAGACCTTCATTAACAGCTTGTAGGCTTTCAACTGCTTTTTCAATCAGGGAAATGTGACGGGCATTTGACAAGTAGGTAGCATCTTGCTCTACAAGACCAGCATTTTCAAAGAAGAGGTTGTTAATGCGCTCTTCAATCTTATCGATGTTTTGGTTTTTAAGGACGGAAATACGGATGACGTCTTCAGGTAGTTCTGAAGTTTCAATCGCTTCAGGCAGGTCAGTTTTGTTAAGAAGAATAATGCGATTAGTTTCCTGACTGATTTCTAGGAGTTGGCGGTCTTGGGCGGTTAGTGGTTCACTGGCATTTAGCACCAGTAGAACCAAGTCAGCTTCCTTGAGGGCTTTTTTCGAACGCTCAACTCCGATTTGTTCCACGATGTCATCCGTTTCACGGATACCAGCTGTATCAATCAATTTGAGAGGAACACCATTGATGTTGACGTATTCTTCGATGACATCACGTGTTGTACCAGCAATATCTGTGACGATAGCCTTGTCCTCACGCAAGAGGTTGTTGAGAAGGCTTGATTTCCCAACGTTGGGGCGTCCGATGATGGCAGTGGAAATTCCTTCTCGAAGGATTTTACCTCGACGGGCTGTTCTAAGGAGATTGGTTAGTAATTGTTCAAACTCCATAGTCTTTTCACGGACCACAGCAGTAGTCGCTTCTTCAACATCGTCATACTCAGGATAGTCGATATTAACCTCAACTTGGGCAAGTGTATTGAGGATTTCTTGACGGGTATTGTTGATAAGGTCAGAAAGGGAACCATCTAGTTGTTTGACCGCAATGTTCATGGCCTTGTCAGTCTTAGCACGGATGATATCCATCACTGCCTCAGCCTGTGTCAAGTCTACACGACCGTTTAAAAAGGCACGTTTGGTAAATTCACCAGGCTCAGCCAAACGAGCTCCTTCACGGATAGCTAGCTGGAGAATTTCATTGGTCACCGCAATCCCACCGTGGGTGTTAATCTCGATAATATCCTCACGAGTGAAGGTCTTTGGAGACTTCATAGCCCCAACCATAACCTCGTCCATGACTTTTCCTGTCTGAGGGTCAACGATGTGACCGTAGTTAAGGGTATGGCTAGCAACCTGACTCAAGTCTTTTCCTTTGAAAATCTTTTGTGCAATTTCAAAACTGTCTGTTCCGCTTAAGCGGACAATACCAATAGCTCCTTCACCTAGTGGAGTAGAGATAGCAGCGATGGTATCAAATTCACGTGTAATCATAATATTTCCTTTAGTTAATAGCTCTTTTCTTGGAATATTCCAAGTCTCTTTTCAAATTGTAACAAATTTAGACTATTTCTTCAATGGATGCTACTTGGAGATTGAAAAAGCCTAAGCAATTCTGCTTAAGCTAGCTTATTTGGTGCGCATTTCCCCTTGTGGGAAGTAAGTTCCTTCTGGCATGTCGTTGATGATGACATGGACAGCAGATTGAGGGGCTCCAGTGTTACGGACAACCGCTTCCGTTACTTCCTTAGCAAGAGCCTTCTTTTGCTCGAGCGTGCGTCCTTCAAATAAATCGATGCGTACAAATGGCATAATGGCTTCCTCCACTAGTTTTGATTTCTTCTATTTTACCACATTTTGCCGTTTAAAGCTTAAGAAAATTATGATATACTAGAATGTAGCAAAAATTTAGAAATGGACGTGAAGCAAGAAACATGGCACAGTTGTATTATCGTTATGGGACCATGAACTCTGGTAAGACGATTGAGATTCTCAAGGTGGCCTATAACTATGAGGAGCAGGGAAAAAGTGTTGTGATTATGACCTCGGCTCTGGATACTCGTGACGGTGTTGGCTATGTATCTAGTCGGATTGGCATGAAACGCCCAGCCATTGCAATTGAGGAAACGACGGATATCTTTGGCTATATCCGAGACCTACCAGAAAAGCCTTACTGTGTTTTGGTCGATGAAGCCCAGTTTCTTAAGCGTCATCATGTTTACGACCTAGCTCGTGTTGTTGATGAGTTAGATATACCCGTCATGGCATTTGGTTTGAAAAATGACTTTCGCAATGAACTGTTCGAAGGTTCCAAGTATCTCTTGCTCTTAGCAGACAAGATTGACGAAATCAAGACTATCTGTCAGTATTGTAAGAAAAAGGCGACTATGGTTTTGCGAACACAGGATGGACTGCCCGTTTACGATGGAGAACAGATCCAGATTGGCGGTAATGAAACCTATATCTCGGTTTGCCGTAAACATTATTTTGCCCCTGAAATCAATAAGGAGAATGAAGAAAAATGAACATCTATGATCAACTACAAGCTGTAGAAGACCGTTATGAAGAATTAGGAGAGTTGCTCAGTGACCCAGATGTGGTTTCGGACACCAAGCGTTTCATGGAGCTTTCAAAAGAGGAGGCTTCTACTCGTGACACAGTAACAGCCTACCGTGAGTACAAACAAGTCCTTCAAAACATCGTTGATGCCGAGGAGATGATTAAAGAATCAGGTGGAGATGCGGACTTGGAAGAAATGGCCAAGCAAGAACTCAAAGATGCCAAGGCTGAAAAAGAAGAATACGAAGAAAAACTGAAAATCTTGCTCCTTCCAAAGGATCCAAACGATGACAAGAACATCATCCTTGAAATCCGTGGAGCGGCTGGTGGTGACGAAGCGGCACTTTTCGCTGGGGACCTCCTAACCATGTACCAAAAATATGCTGAAGCCCAAGGCTGGCGATTTGAAGTCATGGAGGCTTCTATGAATGGTGTCGGCGGTTTCAAAGAAGTGGTTGCCATGGTTTCAGGTCAGTCTGTATACTCTAAGCTTAAGTATGAGTCTGGTGCCCATCGTGTACAACGTGTCCCTGTGACAGAAAGCCAAGGCCGTGTCCACACCTCTACAGCGACAGTTCTTGTCATGCCTGAAGTGGAAGAAGTTGAGTACGATATTGATCCAAAAGACCTTCGTGTTGATATCTATCACGCCTCTGGTGCTGGTGGACAGAACGTCAATAAGGTTGCGACTGCCGTTCGTATCGTTCACTTGCCAACCAATATTAAGGTTGAGATGCAGGAAGAACGTACTCAGCAGAAGAACCGTGAGAAGGCCATGAAAATCATCCGTGCACGTGTCGCTGACCACTTTGCTCAGATTGCACAAGATGAACAAGACGCTGAGCGTAAGTCGACCATCGGTACTGGTGACCGTTCAGAACGGATCCGAACTTATAATTTCCCACAAAACCGTGTCACAGACCACCGTATCGGCTTAACCCTCCAAAAACTAGATACGATTTTGTCTGGTAAATTGGATGAAGTTGTGGATGCCTTGGTTCTTTATGACCAAACACAAAAACTAGAAGAATTAAACAAATAATGAAATTAGCTCAATTATTTTCATATTTTGAAGAAGAGTTGGTTAGACAAGGAGAGGAAGCTGAAAGCCTCTCTTTTGTCTATCGTAACCTGAAAAATCTATCTTTTACTGACTTTGTTTTTGCCCTCCAGCAGGAAGTAACGGAAGAGGAAGAAATATTTGTAAAAGGAATTTTCCAACAGTTAGCAGCTCATAAACCAGCCCAGTACATCATTGGACAGGCAGATTTTTATGGAATGCAGTTAACAGTTGATGAGCGAGTATTGATCCCTCGTCCAGAGACAGAGGAGTTAGTGGAGCTTATTCTGGCTGAAAATCCTGAGACGAATCTTTCAGTTCTGGATATCGGCACAGGTAGCGGAGCTATTGCTCTCGCCTTAGCAAAAAATAGACCAGCTTGGTCAGTGACAGCAGTGGATATTTCCCAAGATGCTTTAGATTTAGCTAGCGAAAATGCTAAAAATCAAAAACTTAATATATTTTTTAAAAAATCTGATTGTTTTGCAGAAATTTCTGAAAAATATGATATAATTGTATCCAATCCACCCTATATCTCTCGTGAAGATGAGTCAGAGGTAGGTTTGAATGTTTTGCATTCGGAGCCTCATTTAGCTCTCTTTGCAGACGAGGATGGCCTAGTTATTTACCGTAGAATTGCGGAAGATGCAAAAGCCTATCTCAAAGACGGTGGTAAGATTTACCTTGAAATTGGATACAAACAAGGTCAAAGTGTTCCTGAGCTTTTTAGGAAAAATCTTCCTGAAAAAAGAGTACGAACACTCAAGGACCAGTTTGGTCAAGATAGGATGGTTGTCGTTGATGATGGACAAGATTAGACAAGAGTTGGAAAATGGTGGAGCTGTCGTTCTGCCTACAGAGACTGTTTATGGTCTTTTTGCTAAGGCCTTAGATGAAAAAGCAGTTGAGCATGTTTACCAGCTCAAACGTCGTCCTAGAGATAAGGCACTCAATCTTAATATCGCCTCTCTAGAGGACATCTTGCACTTTTCTAAGAATCAGCCAACTTATCTACAAAAACTTGTAGAGACCTTTTTACCAGGTCCCTTGACCCTTATTCTTGAAGCAAATGACAGAGTTCCCTATTGGGTCAATTCTGGTCTTGCAACTGTTGGATTTCGGATGCCTAGTCATCCCATTACCCTTGATTTGATTCGAGAGACAGGTCCCTTGATTGGGCCGTCTGCCAATATTTCAGGGCAGGCAAGTGGAGTGACCTTTAATCAAATTCTAGAGGATTTTGACCAAGAGGTTTTGGGTCTGGAAGACGATGCTTTTCTAACTGGACAGGATTCAACGATTTTGGACTTGTCTGGAGATAAGGTGAAAATATTACGCCAAGGGGCTATTAAGCGAGAAAATATTCTTGCTCAGTTGCCAGAGATTTCTTTTGAGGAGGAATGAGATGCTAAGAGATTTAAGAGAAACTGATGTGAAAGCTATTTGTGATATCAACCAAGAGGCTTTGGGATATTCTTTTAGCCCAGAAGACACAGCTAGCCAACTAGCTAGACTGGCTCAAGATTCCCATCATTTCCTACTTGGCTATGAGGATGCAGCTAGTCATGTCTTACTTGGATATGTCCATGCTGAAGTTTACGAATCACTTTATTCCAAAGCAGGATTTAATATCTTAGCTTTAGCAGTTTTACCTCAAGCGCAAGGTCAAGGTATTGGTAAAAGCTTATTACAAGGGTTGGATCAAGAAGCAAAAAGACGTGGTTATGGGTTTATCCGCTTAAACTCTGCCGATCATCGTTTGGGTGCTCATGCATTTTATGAAAAAGTTGGTTATACTTGTGATAAAATGCAGAAACGGTTTATTCGCATCTTTTAGTTTCTTTTCTTATTAGAAAATTAAACTAATGGACTAGTCACACTATAAAGGAGAAGACCTATGATTTTTGACAAAGACGATTTTAAAGCATACGATGCTGATCTCTGGAATGCTATTGCCAAAGAAGAGGAACGCCAACAAAACAACATTGAATTGATTGCTTCGGAAAACGTAGTTTCCAAGGCTGTTATGGCAGCTCAAGGGTCTATCTTGACGAATAAATACGCCGAAGGCTACCCAGGCCGCCGTTATTATGGTGGAACTGATGTGGTAGACGTGGTAGAATCTTTAGCCATTGAACGCGCAAAAGAAATTTTCGGTGCAAAATTTGCCAATGTCCAACCACACTCAGGAAGTCAAGCCAATTGTGCGGCTTACATGGCCTTGATTGAGCCAGGTGATACCGTTATGGGGATGGATTTGGCAGCAGGTGGGCACTTGACCCACGGAGCTCCTGTTAGCTTCTCAGGTCAAACCTACAACTTTGTTTCTTATAGTGTGGATCCTGAAACAGAACTCTTGGACTTTGATGCTATCTTGAAACAAGCCCAAGAAGTAAAACCAAAATTGATCGTAGCAGGTGCTTCAGCCTATTCTCAAATTATCGACTTTTCAAAATTCCGTGAAATTGCGGATGCTGTTGGGGCTAAACTCATGGTGGACATGGCTCATATCGCTGGTTTGGTTGCCGCTGGCCTTCACCCAAGCCCAGTACCATACGCTCATATCACTACAACAACGACTCACAAAACCCTTCGTGGACCACGTGGTGGTTTGATTTTGACCAATGATGAAGACTTAGCTAAGAAAATCAACTCAGCTATTTTCCCAGGTATTCAGGGCGGTCCTTTGGAGCATGTTATTGCAGCTAAGGCAGTTTCTTTCAAAGAAGTTTTGGATCCAGCCTTCAAGGAATATGCTGCTAATGTTATCAAAAACAGCAAGGCTATGGCGGATGTTTTCTTGCAAGACCCTAATTTCCGTATTATTTCTGGAGGAACTGAAAACCACCTCTTCCTAGTGGATGTGACTAAGGTTGTAGAAAACGGAAAAGTTGCTCAAAACTTGCTGGATGAAGTCAATATTACCCTAAATAAAAACTCAATTCCTTACGAAAGCTTATCACCATTCAAGACAAGTGGTATTCGTATCGGAGCAGCAGCCATTACTGCACGTGGATTTGGTGAAGAAGAAAGTTGCAAAGTGGCTGAGCTCATCATTAAAACTCTTAAGAATGCAGAAAATGAAGCTGTCTTAGAAGAAGTGAGAAGTGCAGTCAAAGAATTAACAGATGCCTTCCCATTATACGAGGACTAAAACTTTTATGGATATTTATATTAAGAAAGCCATTATTCACCAGTTCAGTTCGGATGATACCGAGCTGTTCCTAGCGGATAAGTTTCTCAATATCACTCCAAAAATCGAAGAATACTTGCGTAAAAAAATTGAACGTGTGTATTCAGATGAAGCCAAGACTGGGATTTTCGAAGAAGAAAATCCCTTCTTCAATCACATCACAGACGATTTGTTGGAGACATCAGTAACACTGGCTAATCTCTGGAAAGAAGAGTTCAGTATTTCTGAAAACCTCAAGACCAATGACTTGATTTTTGTACAATTTTCTAAAGAAGGTGTAGAACATTTCGCTTTCTTACGAATTGCCCTGCGTGAGACCTTGACCCACCTCGGAGGAGAGGTTGATAATCCAATCAAGCTGACTCAGAATAACCTGCCTGGATTTGGAACGGGTGCTGACGAAGCCTTGGTGGTCAATCTTCAGAGTCGCAAGTACCATCTGATTGAAAAACGAATCAAGTACAACGGGACTTTTTTGAACTATTTTTCAGATAATCTTCTTGCCGTAGCCCCTAAGATTTCACCAAAGAAATCTATCAAAGAACTAGAAAAAACGGCCCAGAGAATTGCTGAAACTTTTAACACAGATGATTTTCAATTTCAATCCAAGGTCAAATCAGCGATTTTCAACAACCTAGAAGAAAGCAACGAATTGTCACCTGAAAAATTGGCCAACGACCTTTTTGACAACAATCTGACGGCTCGTTTGAGCTTTATTGACCAAGTTAAAGAAGCTGTCCCAGAACCTGTTCAATTTGATGAAATTGATGCCAGTCGCCAATTAAAGAAATTTGAAAACCAAAAACTTTCCTTGTCAAATGGAATTGAGCTCATCGTTCCCAATAACGTCTATCAAGACGCCGAGTCTGTTGAGTTTATCCAAAACGATAATGGAACTTACTCTATCTTAATCAAAAATATCGAGGATATTCAAAGTAAATAATGTTTAAACGAATTCGAAGAGTGCTTGTACTAGCAGTCTTCCTTTTTGCTGGCTATAAAGCTTACCGCGTGCACCAAGATGTCAAGCAAGTCATGACCTATCAACCCATGGTGCGCGAAATCTTGAGTGAAAAAGACACCCCAGCAAACGAAGAGCTCGTGCTCGCTATGATTTATACCGAAACAAAAGGAAAAGAAGGCGATGTCATGCAGTCCAGTGAGTCTGCAAGTGGTTCCACCAATACCATCAATGATAATGCATCTAGCATTCGGCAAGGAGTGCAAACTCTGACAGACAATCTCTATCTGGCCCAAAATAAAGGTGTTGATGTCTGGACAGCTGTTCAAGCCTACAATTTTGGTCCTGCCTATATTGATTATATCGCCCAAAATGGCAAGGAAAATACCCTAGCACTGGCTAAACAGTACTCCCGTGATACGGTTGCTCCCTTGCTGGGTAATACCACTGGAAAGACTTATAGTTATATTCACCCTATTTCTATCTTTCACGGTGCTGAACTTTACGTAAATGGGGGAAACTATTATTATTCTAGACAGGTGCAACTAAACCTTTATATCATCAAATGTTTCACTCTCTTTTCGACATCTGGCTAGTCCAGGTGTTTTTGTTATAAGTTTTCTTTAAGATAGATATATTACTCTAGAAAGGTAAAGGAGGAAATTCCCTATGAGAAAGAAACTCTTTCTGACTAGTGCTGCGGTCTTGTGGGCAGTAACAGCTATGAATAGCGTCCATGCAGCAACAGATGTTCAAAAAGTCATCGATGAAACCTATGTCCAACCTGAATATGTCCTAGGTTCTTCTCTATCTGAAGACCAAAAAAATCAAACCCTAAAAAAACTAGGTTACAATGCCTCAACAGACACCAAAGAACTCAAGACTATGACACCTGATGTCTATTCTAAGATTATGCACGTTGCTAATGACTCTAGTTTACAGTTGTATTCATCAGCCAAGATTCAAAAACTAGGTGACAAATCGCCACTTGAGGTCAAGATTGAAACACCAGAAAACATTACTAAGGTGACGCAGGATATGTACCGAAATGCGGCCGTAACTTTGGGTGTGGAACACGCCAAAATCACTGTAGCAGCCCCCATTCCAGTTACAGGTGAGAGTGCTTTAGCAGGGATATACTATTCTCTAGAAGCTAATGGAGCCAAGGTTCCACAAGCCAACAAAGATTTGGCTCAAGAAGAGTTGAAGGCTTTGTCAGATATCAATGCTGAAAACAAGGACAAATCAGGCTATGATGCTAATAAATTAAACGTTGCCCTAGCCGATATCAAGTCAGGACTCGCCAAAGCTAAAGAAAGCAAGGGAAATCTGACAGAGGAAGATGTCCGTAAAATCGTTGAAGATACCTTAAAAAATTACAAACTTGATCAGGTTATAACAGGAAACCAGATCAATATCATCATCAATTTTGCTTTGAATCTTTCAAAGAGTGATATCCTCAGCAATGCAGACTTCACTAAAACCTTGAATGACCTTAAACAAAGTATCGTATCACAAGCTGGCGACAGTTTTAAAAATATCAACCTTAACTTTGATGCGGATAAGGCGCTAGAGGACGGTGGGAACTTCTTAAGCTCCCTCTGGCAAGCTATTGTCAACTTCTTTAAGAGTTTTGGTTCTTAAGAAATTTCATGGTATAATAGATGGTAACCGTAACGTTGCCGTCTTTTTTGTCGGCCAATAGAAAGAGAAGAGAATGTTAAAGAAAAATGATATTGTAGAAGTTGAAATTGTTGATTTGACCCATGAAGGAGCAGGAGTTGCCAAGGTGGATGGTTTGGTATTTTTTGTTGAGAATGCTTTACCAAGCGAAAAAATACTCATGCGTGTCCTCAAAGTCAATAAAAAGATTGGTTTTGGGAAAGTTGAAGAATACCTTGTCCAATCACCACACCGCAATCAAGATTTAGATTTGGCTTACCTGCGTTCAGGAATTGCTGATTTAGGTCATCTTGCCTATCCAGAACAGCTCAAGTTTAAAACCAAGCAGGTCAAGGACAGTCTTTACAAGATTGCAGGAATTGCTGATGTAGAGGTTTCTGAAACGCTTGGTATGGATAATCCAATTAAGTATCGTAATAAGGCACAGGTGCCTGTTCGTCGAGTAAATGGTATCTTGGAAACTGGATTTTTCCGTAAGAATTCCCACGACCTCATGCCACTGGAAGATTTCTTTATCCAAGATCCTGTGATTGATGAGGTAGTAGTAGCCCTACGCGACTTGCTCCGCCGTTATGATTTGAAACCTTATGATGAAAAGGAACAATCAGGATTGATTCGTAATCTTGTGGTACGTAGAGGTCACTACTCAGGACAAATCATGGTTATTTTGGTGACAACTCGTCCTAAAATTTTCCGAGTGGAGCAATTGATTGAACAACTAATCAAGCAGTTCCCAGAGATTGTGTCTGTTATGCAAAATATCAACGACCAAAATACCAATGCGATTTTTGGTAAGGAGTGGAAAACTCTTTATGGTCAAGACTATATTACCGACCAGATGCTGGGAAATGCCTACCAAATTGCTGGCCCAGCCTTTTATCAGGTTAATACTGAAATGGCAGAGAAACTCTATCAAACGGCCATTGACTTTGCGGAGTTAAAAGAAGATGATGTGGTTATTGATGCCTACTCAGGAATTGGAACTATTGGACTCTCTGTTGCGAAACATGTCAAGGAGGTTTATGGTGTTGAAGTCATTCCAGAAGCAGTTGATAATAGCAAGAAGAATGCTCAGCTGAACCATATTTCAAACGCCCACTATGTTTGTGACACAGCTGAAAATGCCATGAAGAATTGGCTTAAGGAAGGAATTCAACCAACCGTTATCTTGGTTGATCCTCCACGCAAGGGATTAACCGAAAGCTTTATCAAAGCAAGCGCCCAAACAGGAGCAGACCGTATTGCCTATATCTCCTGCAATGTCGCAACCATGGCGCGTGATATCAAACTCTACCAAGAATTGGGATATGAGTTGAAGAAAGTCCAGCCGGTGGATCTTTTTCCACAAACGCACCACGTGGAGTGTGTAGTGTTGCTACAACGAAAAAAAGGGTGAAAATCCTTGATTTTAAGCTATTTTACAAGCATTTTGTCTTTGTAGATAAAGGCAATTTTGACGTCAGAAAAGTCCTAAAAAGGCACATAGATGTATATGTATTTGTAGATGTCGTTTGCGCATCGGAAAAATGAATACAACAATAAATATTTATCTAAAGAGAGAACAATTGTATATTGTTCTCCTTTTTTTATTTTCAGGAGGAAAAATGACAAAAGAATTACAATCATCACGCTATATTGTCATTTCATTTTTAGTACGTGAAATGGGAATAGATATTGTTGAGGCCATATCTCTTATGGCTGAATTAGAAAAAAGTGGCTTGGTTCGATTGAAATCAAGTGGAGATTTAATACTCAAAGAACTTGGAGGAGCGCTATGAAACGAATTACCGCAAATCAATACCAAACTTCAGAACGGTATTATAAATTACCTAAAATTCTTTTTGAGGATGAGAAATATATGGATATGAAACTAGAAGTAAAGGTGGCTTATTCTATTTTAAAAGATCGTTTAGAATTATCTCTCAGTCGTGGTTGGATAGATGAAGAAGGAGCAGTCTATTTAGTATTTTCTAATTCTAAACTGATGAGGCTGTTAGGTTGTTCGAAGTCAAAATTACTGTCTATCAAAAAAATTCTTAAAGAATATGACTTAATTGATGAAGTTCAACAGTCTTCAAGTGAGAAAGGGAGACTTGCTAATAAGATTTATTTAGGAGAATTGTCTTCTACCCCAGTAGGTAATTCAAACAGGCCTAGTGTTAAAAAAAGACTAGGGCAGGTTGAAAATGAAACGCCCCCCGTCTCTTATTCAGCCCCTAGTGAGACTGAAGTTAGTGAGACTAAATATAGTGAGACTGAATCTTTATTTATTGAGGATGAGGAAGAAAGGAATTCTCAACCTATTTTGAGAAGAAAAGTAGAAAAGGTCACAAAATATGATCGAGATTACATTTGGGGATTGGTACAGGATCAATTTAGACGAGAAGGTTTTTCTGAAACAGCCAGTGAAATTGCTATGACTGATTTTGAGAGAATCTATCAGTATGCTCTTGACAATGTTCGCTTTGTTAGACGAGCGGAAGTTTTGGCTGAATTTGTGTTTAACGGCTTGTATTCTGTTTGGAATAACCGTGTTAGAAAAGGAGGTGGTTAAAATGTCGCCAATCGAGTGGATATTAGTTATGCTCATTGTCATTTCAAGTGGTGTGACACTTTGGACATTGATAGTTGATCAGAAAGGGGTGATAAAGAAATGAAATTTATTGATTTATTTTCAGGTATCGGTGGTTTTCGACTAGGAATGGAAAGTGTCGGACACGAGTGTATTGGATTTTGTGAGATTGATAAATTTGCTAGGAAATCTTATAAGTCCATTTTTCAAACAGAAGGAGAAATAGAATTTCATGACATACGAGATGTTTCAGATGACGAATTTAAAAAACTTAGAGGGAAAGTCGACGTCATCTGTGGGGGATTCCCTTGTCAAGCATTTTCAATCGCAGGAAGACGATTGGGATTTGAAGATACTAGAGGAACTTTGTTCTTTGAAATTGCTCGGGCGGCCAAACAAATCCAACCACGTTTTCTTTTTCTTGAAAATGTTAAAGGCCTACTCAATCACGATAAGGGACGGACGTTCACCACAATCCTTACCACACTTGATGAGTTGGGGTTTGATGTTGAGTGGCAGGTGCTTAACAGTAAGGATTTTGGCGTTCCCCAAAACAGAGAGAGGGTGTTTATTATCGGACATTCTAGAAAGAAAGGTACCAGACTCCTATTTCCTTTCAGACGAGAAGGTCAAGCAACTAACCCTGAGACTTTGAAAGCACTAGGGAATTTAAATCCATCAAGAAGTGGAATGAGTGGTAAAGTTTATTATTCAGAAGGTCTTGCGCCAACTTTAGTTCGTGGAAAAGGAGAAGGATTTAAGGTTGCTATTCCTTGTATGACACCAGACAGATTAGAAAAGAGACAAAATGGTAGACGTTTCAAGGATAATCAAGAGCCAATGTTTACTTTAAATACTCAGGATCGCCATGGTATTGTCGTTGTTGGAGATTTACCAACTAGCTTTAAGGAAACTGGTCGCGTCTATGGAAGTGAGGGCTTATCTCCAACACTGACTACAATGCAAGGTGGAGATAAAATCCCCAAAATACTAATTCCAGAACCAATCCAATTTCTAAAAGTACGGGAAGCAACGAAAAAAGGATATTCTCAAGCAGAAATTGGGGATTCAATCAATTTAGAAAGACCAAGTTCTCAGTATCGTCGTGGTAGAGTTGGAAAAGGTATAGCGAATACGTTAACAACTAGTGGGCAAATGGGAGTAGTAGTTGCTAGCTATGAAGGAGAAGATAAGCAAGTTTATCATGTAGCCGGTGTCTTAATAGATGGACAATTTTACCGTTTGAGAATACGACGAATCACTCCTAAAGAGTGTTTTCGCCTGCAGGGTTTTCCTGATTGGGCTTTTGAAGCCGCTAGAAAAGTCTCTAGTAATAGTCAGCTCTATAAACAAGCTGGTAATAGTGTAACCGTTCCTGTGATTGCCGCAATCGCAAAGAAATTAAAAGAAATAGAGGAAAAAGATGAAAGCATTAAATAAAGAATCAATACTAGATTGTGATGAATTAGAAACAGAATTACATGATGCAGAAATCAGACAGCTGGATGAACAAATATTTTTGATGCCCAATTATCCATGTGAGTTTGAGGTAACATTTTTAGATGATTACCATAAAAAACATAATTACCCACTATTTTATGAATCCTATCTTCAAAACGTTATGGAATTCCTTGAAAGTCAGGATATAAAGAACGGAGCGGATGCCTTTGTAGATGATCATCAAAATCTTGTTTTTGTTTTATATGGGCAAGGCTATCGAGCCGAGGGAAAAGAGGGAATACTTACAACCCAAGTAACTGTAAAAGCTTTTGATGAAGACAAGGAACCGATTAACTTCGCAAATTTATTAGATTCCTTAATCGTTTCAGAATATCAAATGGAACCGAATCTTTGGGAGGTCTCCCATGATTGATTTCTATCTAAGTAAAAATAACCATAGAAATCAACTTCTTTTGGATTTCTTTCAAAACTACGGAATAGAGGTATCTTGTCATTCAGTTTCTGAAATGACAAAGGACAAATTAATTGAAATGATGAGCTATTCTTCAGATTGTTTCGAGTTTTTATCTCCAAATTTATTACGTTTTAAGAATCGAGATAACCTAAAATTAACAGATTTCATCGAAATGATATTAAAAAATCCTGAACTAACCATCAGACTTCCTCTTGCGGTTTCAAATAAGCGAGTTTATCCAAATCTGAATCTGGAGGAGGCTAGAGCTTTATTGCCAAGAGATACGAAACAATTGATTTACATGGCACAAACACATTATTTATCTAACTAAAGGAGAATCAATATGGCAGAACGATTTTGGGAGAACTTGTCCATTATTTTGGCTGAAAGAAATATTAGCTGGATTGAGTTAACCAGAAAAATGTTTGCGGGAGAGTTTCACTATCCAAGTGAATTGAACCGTTTGTATCAAAAGATACGCCACTACAAGATGGAACAACGAATGCCTCAAAGTCCATGGGTAGAAAGGATTGTGCAGGTATTAGATTTAGATTATGAAGATTTATTTCGGAGGTAACTATGAAAAGAATAATTCCAGTTTATATATTCCAACAAGTAAATGTCCTATTGGTATCTCTATACTTACTGAAATTTCTTTGTATCGGTGAGTTAACTATACTAGAGATTCTCTATGGTGCGTCACTCATTTCTTTTTTATGGATGTATGGCCAACGCAAACAAGCTCATAAGGTCAATATGAAATCTAGGATGAAATGGCTTGGTATTGGATTCGTTAGTCTACTGATTATAAGTCTATGTTTTAGTCTGATTCATGCTCAAGAAAGCACGAATCAAGCAAACTTAATTGGCCTTCAACATCAAGTTCCTTGGTTTTCATTTTTATTGTTCTTAACCAATGCGAGTATGGTTGAAGAATTTCTGTATCGAGAAATTTTATGGAACTTGGTTAGAAAATTAGATATTCGAGTTGCTTTGACAAGTGTTTTATTTGCCTTAGCTCATCATCCAGGAACCATTCTAGCTTGGTGTTTGTATGTTTCACTTGGGATATTTTTAGGGCTTGTACGCTATAAATCTGACTTATGGGGCAGTATGGGGCTACATTTAGTGTGGAACCTACTAGTTTATAGTTTGATACTTTTTTAAAATAGGTGTTCTGATTTATCTCATAAATCAGTAGTTTTTATAGGATTATTTTTAATTCGGAAACAAAAATGTATTAACAGCATAAAATAAAGAAACTAGGAACATTTTTTCTATTTTTTTAGAAATAAAATGTTGTATAGAAATTCCGAAAGAAATAATAAAATAAAAATATAAATTAATAAAACATGTATATATGAGCATATCGACGCCGATAAATGTTCTTAAAAGGCATAAAATACAAATACAAAGAATAAAAAATTGTTATATCTTTATATTTGTTGTTCTGTTATGAAATGAAAGAAATTGGAAACTAGTTTCTAAATCATGAAAAATATTGAAAAAAAAAAAAAAATAAGTGTTAGAATAAAGAATGTAAACGTTTACTTTAACAAAGGAGCTCATATGTTACTACAAAAAGAACTAATTCCAATGATAGAAGCTAACTTACCAAATATGGCATATGCTGAAAAAGACATTGCTAAATTCTTCTTAAAACAGCAACCTCTTAATAATTATTCATGTGAGGCATTGTGCGAAAGCCTTAATGTATCCAAAGCAACATTGACTCGATTTGCGAAAAAATGTGGTTTTAAAGGTTTTAGACAATTCATTTTCAAATACCAAGAGATGATTCGTGAGAAAGAAAAGTTAGCATTGTATACAGAGGCTACAGAAAAAGTTTTATCCGACTATGAAGAAATGTTGAGAAAAACTTACACGGTTCTTGATGAAGTTCAACTTGAGCGTATTGCTGAGATGATAGAAAATGCTGAGCGTGTATATCTTTATGGTGAAGGAAGTTCATTTCTTGCTTTACAAGAAATGAAGATGAGGTTTATGCGTCTCGGAGTCATTGGTGAAGTATTATCAGACGCGGATATGATTTTGTGGAATAGCTTATTACTTAATGAAAATTGCCTCGTCATTGGAGCATCCGTTTCAGGTCAAACTGATATTGTACTAGAAGGTCTTCAAAAAGCTGCGGATAAAGGCGCTAAAACAGTTTTAATGACTACAAGAAATTTTGACGAAGAAGATTGTTTCTTTGATGAATTATTGTTATTAGCTTCGATCAATCATCTCTCGTATGGCAATCGCATATCACCTCAGTTTCCAATACTTTTAATTACAGACTGCTTATTCTCTCATTATCTGGAAAGTCCAGAGAGACAATATTATTACAATCAATCTATTATCCATAAGGAGGAATAATAAAATGAGCCAAATTTGGACTAAAGAAAAATTTATAAGTCAAGTCCATGGTGGAGTCATTGTTTCTTGTCAAGCTTTACCCGGTGAACCCCTTTATAATGAAGAATTTAGCTTGATGCCTTTTATGGCTAAAGCAGCTTTAGAGGCAGGAGCAGTGGGCATTCGCGCAAATTCTGTGCGTGATATTAAAGCAATTCAGAAAGTAGTAGATTTACCAATAATTGGAATTATCAAAAAAGATTATCCACCTCAAGAACCATATATTACTGCTACGATGAAAGAAGTAGATGAACTTGTAGAATGCGGAACAACAGTCATTGCATTTGATGCAACTTTAAGACCAAGATATGATGGCTTAGTTGTCAGTGAATTTATCAAAAAAATAAAAGAAAAATATCCTAATCAATTGTTGATGGCGGATGTAAGTAATTTTGATGAAGGTCTCTATGCATTTAAATCAGGCGTTGATTTTGTTGGTACAACATTATCAGGGTACACAAGTACAAGTGTACAATCAGATGAACCTGATTTTGAACTAATGAAAAAATTGGCTGATTTTAATATTCCGGTAATTGCCGAAGGAAAAATTCATTATCCAGAACAATTAAAAAAAGCTTATAGTTTAGGTGTTACCAGTGTTGTCATTGGTGGAGCGATTACACGTCCAAAAGAAATTGCTCAGCGATTTATTAATGTCATCAAATAAAAAACAATATAAAGGAGAAATCTGATGAAAGATTTAACTAAATACAAAGGCGTTATTCCTGCATTTTATGCTTGCTATGATGAAAATGGTGAAATTAGCCAAGAACGTGTAAAATCTCTGGTGCAATATTTCATTGACAAAGGTGTAAAAGGTATCTATGTAAATGGTTCTTCAGGTGAATGTATTTACCAAAGTGTAGAAGATCGTAAACAAATTATTGAAGCTGTTATGGAAGTTGCTAAAGGTAAATTAACAGTTATCAACCATGTTGCATGTAATAACACGAAAGATAGTATTGAATTGGCAAAACATTCAGAAAGTGTTGGAGTCGATGCTATTGCTGCTATCCCACCTATTTACTTCAAATTGCCAGAATATTCAATCGCAGCATATTGGAATGCAATGAGTGAAGCTGCGCCAAATACAGATTTTATCATTTATAATATTCCACAATTGGCAGGGGTTGCGTTGACTGGTAGTTTGTATGCAACAATGCGTCAAAATCCTCGTGTGATTGGAGTTAAAAATTCTTCTATGCCTGTACAAGATATTCAAATGTTTGTAGCTGCAGGTGGAGAAGATTACATTGTATTTAATGGTCCAGATGAACAATATCTTGGTGGTCGCTTGATGGGAGCAGAAGCTGGTATTGGTGGTACTTATGGCGTTATGCCAGATTTGTTCTTGAAATTGGAAAGTTTGATTCAAGAACGAGATTTAGATACTGCTAAAAAACTTCAATATGCTATCAATGAAGTTATCTATAAGATGGTATCAGGTAAGGCAAATATGTATGCTGTAGCAAAAGAGGTTTTGCGTCTAAATGAAAAACTTGATTTAGGTTCTGTTCGTCAACCCTTAGAAGCATTGGCAGAAGGTGACTTGGAGGTTGCAAAACAAGCAGCAGTACTTATTCAACAAGCACGAAAAGAATTTTTATAATAAATAAAATCAATATGGAGATATGTTATGAGCACAACAGGATTTACAATAATTGACTTAATTATCTTGATTGTTTATTTACTTGCGGTGTTGGTTGCGGGTATCTATTTCTCTAAAAAAGAGATGAAAGGAAAAGAGTTCTTTAAAGGAGATGGTTCGGTTCCTTGGTATGTTACTTCGGTATCCATTTTTGCCACAATGCTCAGTCCGATTTCCTTCTTGGGACTCGCTGGTAACTCTTATGCAGGTAGCTGGATTTTATGGTTTGCTCAATTAGGGATGGTTGTAGCTATTCCACTGACAATTCGTTTTATCTTACCTATCTTTGCACGGATAGACATCGATACGGCATATGATTACTTGGATAAACGTTTTAATTCTAAAGCACTTCGTATTATTTCAGCACTCTTGTTTATTATTTATCAATTGGGACGTATGTCTATCATTATGTACCTCCCATCAGCTGGTTTATCAGTATTGACAGGAATTGACATCAATATTTTGATTATTTTGATGGGTGCAATTGCAATTGTTTATTCTTATACTGGTGGTCTAAAATCCGTATTATGGACAGACTTTATTCAAGGTGTGGTTCTGATTAGTGGTGTCGTTGTAGCTTTATTTGTACTGATGGCTAATATTAAAGGTGGCTTTGGTGCAGTAGCAGAAACATTAGCAAACGGGAAATTCCTTGCTGCAAATGAAAAACTTTTCGATCCTAACTTGCTTTCAAACTCCATCTTCTTAATTGTGATGGGTTCAGGCTTTACAATTTTGTCTTCCTATGCTTCATCTCAAGATTTGGTTCAACGTTTTACTACAACACAAAATATTAAGAAACTTAATAAAATGTTGTTCACAAATGGTGTCTTGTCACTTGCAACTGCAACAGTCTTTTACTTGATCGGTACAGGCTTGTACGTATTCTATCAAGTACAAAATGCAGGTAGTGCAGCTAGCAATATCCCTCAAGACCAAATCTTTATGTACTTTATTGCATACCAGTTACCAGTAGGTGTCACAGGTTTGATCTTGGCAGCGATTTATGCAGCAGCTCAATCAACTATTTCAACAGGTTTGAACTCTGTTGCAACTTCATGGACATTGGATATTCAAGATGTCATTTCTAAAAATATGTCAGATGATCGTCGTACGAAAATTGCACAATTCGTATCTCTAGCAGTAGGTTTATTCTCAATTGTTGTTTCCATTATCATGGCTCATTCAGATATTAAATCTGCATACGAATGGTTCAATAGTTTCATGGGACTTGTACTTGGTCTACTTGGTGGTGTATTCATTCTTGGTTTTGTTTCTAAAAAAGCAAATAAACAAGGTGCTTATGCAGCGCTGATTGTATCAACCATCGTTATGGTATTTATTAAATACTTCCTTCCTCCAACAGCTGTTAGCTACTGGGCATATTCATTGATTTCAATTTCTGTATCAGTAGTTTCAGGTTATATTGTATCTGTTCTTACTGAAAATAAAGTATCTGCACCTAAATATACAACGATTCATGATATTTCAGAAATTAAAGCGGATTCAAGTTGGGAAGTTCGTCACTAGTCACTAATAGAAAAGAGAAAATATTATGATTATTTCTGAACAAAATGATTTTAGACGATATGCTTCTGTCAATAAACATTTTTCAAAAGTCTGTGATTTTTTAGAAAATACAAATTTGACAGATTTGGTTGATGGAAAAATTGATATTGACGGGGAAAATGTTTTTGCAAATTGTATGACTTATCTAGCTGATGGAGTTCCAGGAGATATTTTTGAAACTCATAAGAAATATTTAGATATTCATATTGTTGTTGAAAATACAGAAAAAATGGCAGTAACTTCCCCAGTTCGTGCTCAGTCACGTGTACCTTTTAGCGAAGAGAAGGATATTGCTTTTTACGATAGCAAAGACTATCAAATTGTTGAATTGCTCCCAGGGAATATGTTGGTGACTTTTGAAGAAGATCTTCACCAACCAAAGATTCATTGCAATGATGAAACTGTTAAAAAACTTGTTATCAAAGTTTTAAACGAGGAAAAATAAAATGAAAAAAAATATTAAACAATATGTAACCTTAGGCACTGTAGTGGTATTATCAGCATTTGTTGCTAACTCAGTTGCAGCTCAGGAGACTGAAACTTCTGAAGTATCAACACCAGAGTTGGTGCAACCTGTTGCACCAACGACTTCGATTTCGGAAGTACAACATAAATCGGGTAACTCTTCGGAAGTTACTGTACAACCTCGAACAGTAGAAACTACTGTTAAGGATCAATCTTCTACAGCGGATGCGATTTCGGGAGTACAACCTAAATCGGATAATTCTTCGGAAGTTACAGCACAATCTCGAACAGTCGAAACTACTGTTAAGGATCCATCTTCTACAGCGGAAGAAACTCCTGTCTTAGAAAAAAATAATGTTACTTTAACAGGGGGCGGAGAAAATGTTACTAATGAGTTAAAGGATAAACTTACTAGCGGTGACTTTACTGTAGTGATTAAGTACAATCAGTCTAGTGAGAAAGGTTTACAAGCTCTGTTTGGAATATCTAATTCTAAACCCGGTCAACAAAATAGTTATGTAGATGTGTTCCTTAGAGACAATGGTGAATTGGGAATGGAAGCGCGTGATACTTCTTCCAATAAAAATCACCTAGTATCCAGACCTGCTTCAGTTTGGGGTAAGTACAAACAAGAGGCTGTGACTAACACTGTTGCAGTAGTAGCAGATTCAGTCAAAAAAACATATTCTTTATATGCTAATGGTACAAAAGTAGTAGAAAAGAAAGTGGATAACTTCCTAAGCATCAAGGATATTAAAGGTATTGATTACTATATGCTTGGGGGAGTGAAACGTGCAGGAAAAACGGCGTTTGGTTTTAGCGGAACACTAGAAAATATCAAATTCTTTAATAGTGCATTGGATGAAGAAACTGTTAAAAAGATGACAACAAACGCTGTTACTGGACATTTAATTTATACGGCTAATGATACAACAGGTTCTAACTATTTCCGTATTCCAGTTCTGTATACTTTTAGCAATGGTCGGGTTTTTTCAAGCATTGACGCTCGTTACGGTGGAACTCATGATTTCTTGAATAAAATTAATATTGCTACAAGTTATAGTGATGATAATGGTAAGACATGGACTAAACCAAAATTAACATTGGCATTCGATGATTTTGCGCCAGTACCATTAGAATGGCCTCGTGATGTTGGTGGACGTGACTTACAAATCAGCGGTGGTGCAACCTATATTGACTCTGTTATTGTTGAAAAAAATAATAAACAAGTACTCATGTTTGCTGATGTTATGCCTGCTGGAGTAAGTTTTAGAGAAGCTACTAGAAAAGATTCAGGTTATAAACAAATTGATGGTAATTATTACCTTAAATTAAAGAAACAAGGTGATACTGATTATAATTATACTATTCGTGAGAATGGTACTGTATACGACGATCGTACCAACAGACCAACTGAATTTTCAGTAGATAAAAATTTCGGTATTAAACAAAATGGTAATTATTTGACGGTAGAGCAATATTCGGTTTCATTTGAAAATAATAAAAAGACTGAATATCGTAATGGGACTAAAGTCCATATGAATATCTTCTACAAAGATGCATTATTCAAAGTAGTGCCAACGAACTATATTGCATATATTTCTAGCAATGATCATGGCGAATCTTGGTCTGCACCAACTTTATTACCTCCTATAATGGGACTTAATCGGAATGCGCCTTATTTGGGTCCTGGACGTGGAATCATTGAAAGCTCAACTGGACGTATTCTTATTCCGTCTTACACTGGTAAAGAGTCTGCATTCATTTATAGTGACGATAACGGAGCGTCTTGGAAAGTTAAAGTTGTGCCACTTCCTTCTAGTTGGTCAGCAGAAGCACAATTTGTAGAATTGAGTCCAGGAGTAATTCAAGCATATATGCGTACAAATAATGGTAAAATTGCATATTTAACAAGTAAAGACGCAGGTACTACTTGGAGTGCGCCGGAATATTTGAATTTTGTTTCAAATCCAAGTTATGGAACACAATTATCAATCATCAATTATAGTCAATTGATTGATGGTAAAAAGGCTGTCATTTTAAGTACTCCAAACTCCACAAATGGTCGTAAACACGGACAAATTTCGATTGGTCTAATTAATGATGATAATACAATTGATTGGCGTTATCATCACGATGTTGATTATAGTAACTATGGATACTCATATTCAACATTGACAGAGTTACCAAATCATGAAATTGGATTGATGTTTGAAAAATTTGATTCATGGTCTCGTAATGAACTTCATATGAAAAATGTTGTACCATATGTAACATTTAAGATTGAAGATTTGAAAAAGAATTAAAGCTGAAATTTAAATATATTGAAAGAGGATAAAAATTATGGTAAATTACGGTATTGTTGGAGCTGGATATTTTGGAGCTGATTTGGCTCGCTCAATGAACAAAATTGAAGATGCAAAAGTGGTTGCGGTATTTGACCCAAATCATGGAGAAGAAGTTGCTCAAGAGTTGGGATCAGATGTTTGTGCAAGTTTAGATGAACTTGTAGCACGTGAAGATATTGATTGTGTGATCGTAGCTTCACCTAGCTACCTTCACCGTGAACCTGTTGTGAAAGCTGCTCAACATGGCAAACACGTATTTTGTGAAAAGCCAATTGCATTGTCTTATGAAGATTGTAAAGCCATGGTTGACGCATGTAAAGAAAATAATGTTATCTTTATGGCTGGTCACATCATGAACTTCTTTAATGGTGTACACCATGCTAAAGAATTGATTACTCAAGGTAAAATCGGTAAAGTTCTTTATTGCCATGCCGCTCGTACAGGTTGGGAAGAACAACAACCAACTGTATCATGGAAGAAACTTCGTTCTCAATCTGGAGGACATTTGTACCACCATATTCATGAATTAGATTGCATTCAGTTCATCATGGGAGGACTTCCTGAAAAAGCGACAATGGTAGGAGGTAATGTATATCATAAAGGTGAAAACTTTGGTGATGAAGATGATATGCTCATTGTAAACCTAGAATACTCTGATGATCGTTATGCTGTTTTGGAATATGGTAATGCTTTCCGTTGGGGTGAACACTACGTCTTGATTCAAGGAACTGAAGGAGCTATCAAACTTGACTTATTCAATACTGGAGGTACTCTTCGTGTTAAAGGTGAAGGAGAATCACACTTCTTAGTACATGAAACTCAAGAGGAAGATGATGACCGTACAGCTATCTATACCGGTCGTGGTATGGATGGAGCAATTGCGTACGGTAAACCAGGAGTACGTTGCCCATTATGGTTACAAACATGTATTGATAAAGAAATGGAATATCTACATGACATCATTAAAGGTGGAGAAATTACAGAAGAATATGAAAAACTTCTCAATGGTGTAGCTGCTTTAGAATCAATCGCTACCGCTGATGCATGTACTTTATCAGTTAAAGAAGATCGAAAAGTATGTCTTTCAGAAATCACAAATGCTTAACTATTGTAAAACAGAATAGTAAATTCTTGTCATTATATAATTTCTAAAGTTCTGTGATACAACTCATTGAATAAAGAAATAGAGATGGGACTGGGATAATGCCCAGTCCCATTTTTTATCAAAAAGTAATGAGATCAAAAATGTGGGAGTGATGAAATGAAGATTATAGGGATCGATATTGGCGGAACAACAATTAAGGCAGATTTATACGACGATTTTGGAACGAGTTTAAATCAGTTCAAAGAGATAGAAACAATTATTGACTATGATTTGGGAACGAACCAGATATTAAATCAGGTCTGTGATTTAATTGGTGAGTATATTTTAAATTATTCTATTGATGGTGTTGGGATTTCCACTGCTGGAGTTGTTAATTCTAATACAGGAGAAATCATCTATGCAGGCTATACAATACCAGGGTATATCGGAGTAAACTTTACTTCCGAAATAGAAAAACGTTTTGGGTTGTCTACTTTTGTTGAAAATGATGTTAATTGTGCTGCATTAGGTGAATTGTGGAAGGGACAAGCCAAAGATAAGAAAAATGTAGTAATGGTTACTATTGGAACAGGTATAGGAGGCAGTATTATTGTCAATGGACAAATTGTTAACGGATTTAACTATACTGCTGGTGAAGTAGGCTATATTCCTGTAGGTAATTCGGACTGGCAAAGCAAAGCCTCAACAACCGCATTGATTCATTTATATCAAAAGAAGAGCTTGAAAACTAATCAAACTGGACGTACTTTCTTTACTGATTTAAGTTCTGGAGATAAAGTCGCTAAAGAAACTTTTGAAATTTTTGTAGAAAATCTAACAAAAGGTTTATTAACTATTTCTTATCTACTTAATCCAGAAATTCTCATATTAGGAGGTGGGATTCTGGCTAAAAAGGATATTTTGTTACCTGAAATTCAAAGTTCTTTAGCTAAAAATGCAATGGATAATAGGTTTTTGCCTAAAAATGTTGTGGCAGCTACATTAGGAAATGAAGCTGGTCGTATAGGAGCTGTAAAAAATTTCTTAGATAGAATTTCTAATAAATAGTGTGAAAGATAAGGAGGTGTCACAATGACTAACTCTGTATTTTCGACAATGCAAGATATTGAGAATGTTGCAACCGATATTATAAAATCATATGATAATGAGATTTATACGTATAAAGCTGTCTCCCAAGAAGAATTGGAAAAACTAGAAAAAAGTTATGATGAAAAAAGTCACGAAGAATTAATTTCAATAGAAAGTAATTTAGAAATGCAACAACAGAACCTCATTGATGAGGTTAATAAAACAATCAAGGAAAATGATGCAAAGATTCAGTATATTTCATCAAGTAGGAGAGGAGAATTTGTAGAAAAAATTATTGATAGGGTGGTAGAAAAATATGGCTATTAGTCAGATGAAAAGAATTTCTCTACTATTTACTAAGAGTAGTCTTGATGATGTTTTAAAAACTATTCAAGAACTAGAGTCAGTGCAGTTCCGTGATTTAAAGGTTCAGGATAACTGGTCAGAAGCTCTAGAAAAAGATGAGGTTGTATTTCCAACTATTCAAATTTCTCATACTTCTAATTCCAATCATGGGGTTATTGAAGGAAATGATGCCTTGACTTATTTGATGAATAAACAACAACATTTGGAAGCAACTGTAGAGAAATTACAAGAATACCTACCGAAAGAAAACACGTTTAAGTTATTACAGCAACCTCCGATAACAACCTCTTATGAAGAATTAGAAAAATTTGGTAAAGCTAATGTTGCTGAAGATGTTCTTAAAAAAGTGAATCATCAAATAAACAGAGTTCATGAATTAGAAAGAAACATTCAAAGTAATAATGAGGAAATAGAGAGATTAATAAAGTGGGAAAAATTAGAAATTATTCCTGCGCATTTAGAACAATTTTCTTTCTGTAGAGGAAAAATCGGAACAATTCCAAGGACTGTAGATAATCGCTTATACAATAATTTTTTAGAAAACAATATTGAAGTTCAAGAAATATTTTCTAATGATAGAGAGTACGGTGTTGTTGTTTTCTATCAGTCCAGTTGCTCTATTGATTTTGATGAATACTTATTTGAACCATTTGATTATTCTAGAAAAGAATTACCGAAGCAGCGAGTAGTAGATTTGGATCAAGAAAACATGCAGTTAATAACTGAAAAAGAGAATATTATCGCATCGTTGCAAGATTCAAAGAAAAATTTGATAGATTTACAATGGCAAATTGACTATATTTTATCTATCTATGCTCGTCAAATCTCTAAGAATAACCTTTTGAGCACTCCGCATCTAGTTGCATTAGAAGGATGGATAGAAGAAACTCGTATTTTATATTTTATAAAAGTTATGGATGAGCGTTTTGGACATTCTATTTATATTTATGAATCGGAAACATTGTCGGATAATCAAGATGAAATACCTATCAAATTAACGAATCACTCTTTAATTGAACCATTTGAATTATTGACAGAAATGTATGCTCTGCCCAAATATTATGAGAAAGATCCTACACCTGTATTAGCACCATTTTACTTTACATTTTTTGGAATGATGGTTGCTGATTTAGGCTATGGTTTACTATTGTTTTTAGGAACAATGTTAGCATTAAAAATTTTTCATCTACCTTCAGTAACTAAGAGATTTTTAAAATTCTTTAATATATTAGGGGTAGCCGTTGCAATTTGGGGTGGAATCTATGGCTCATTTTTTGGATATGAGTTGCCATTTCATCTGATATCTACAACCTCGGATGTCATGACTATATTAGTAGTGTCAGTTGTGTTTGGATTTATTACAGTTTTTGTAGGTTTGTTAGCTTCAGGACTACAAAAAGTAAGAATGAAGAAATATGCAGAAGCATATAATTCAGGATTTGCGTGGTGTGTTATTCTGCTTGGCTTGTTATTTATTGCTGTCGGAATGTTGATGCCTGATATTAGACCGTTATTTGTATTAGGGAAATGGGTATCTATTTTTAATGCTGTGGGGATTTTGATTGTTTCTATTATTCAAGCCAAAAGCTTGTCAGGTATTGGATCAGGATTGTTTAATCTATATAATATTTCATCTTATATAGGTGATTTAGTTAGTTTCACTCGATTGATGGCATTAGGATTATCTGGAGCAAGTATAGCATCAGCTTTCAATTTAATTGTTGGTTTGTTTCCGGGGACATTGGCTAAACTGACAATTGGATTAGTATTATTCATTCTTTTACATGCGATCAATATTTTTCTATCGTTACTATCAGGATATGTTCATGGAGCACGTCTGATATTTGTTGAATTTTTTGGTAAGTTTTATGAGGGTGGAGGAAAACCATTTCAACCTTTGAAGGCTTCTGAGAAATATATTAAGGTTATTACAAAGAATTAATGGAGGATATATATAATGGAACATTTAGCAACTTATTTTTCAACCTATGGAGGAGCTTTCTTCGCTGCATTGGGAATTGTATTGGCGGTTGGATTAAGCGGTATGGGGTCTGCTTATGGAGTTGGTAAGGCTGGGCAATCTGCCGCAGCTTTACTGAAAGAACAGCCAGAAAAATTTGCCTCAGCTTTGATATTGCAACTACTGCCCGGAACACAAGGATTATATGGTTTTGTTATTGGAATTTTGATTTGGTTGCAATTAACTCCAGAACTTCCTTTGGAAAAAGGCGTTGCTTATTTCTTTGTAGCTCTTCCAATTGCTATTGTAGGATACTTTTCGGCTAAGCATCAAGGAAATGTAGCAGTAGCGGGAATGCAAATCTTGGCTAAAAGACCAAAAGAATTCATGAAGGGAGCAATTTTGGCTGCCATGGTAGAAACCTATGCAATTCTTGCCTTTGTCGTATCATTCATTTTGACCCTTCGTATATAAGAAATTAATTTGCTATTCAAAGGAGGTGTCTAAATGAGCAATTTAGAAAACTTACGAGAGTCTGTTATTGAACAAGCTCATGAAAAAGGGCGTATGAAATTATTGGATTCCAAAAAGAAGATTGATGATGAATTTGAAATGCAAAAGTCGGTCATTGTAAAGAAAAAAGAAGCTGAACATGAACGAAAGTTAAAAGAATTACAACAGAAATATCAAATAATTTTTCAACAATTAAAAAATAAGGAACGCCAATCAACGTTAGTATCAAAACAGAAAATATTAAAAGAACTTTTTCAATCTGCTTTAAAAGAAATGGAATCTTGGAGTGCAGATAAAGAAATGGAGTTCATCTATCGAATTCTGGAACGATATTCACAACAAGAGGTCATAGTAACTTTTGGGGAGCGGACTTTAGCTAAATTCAATTTGGAACAATTAGAGAAATTGAAATTCTCTTTTCCAAATCACTTATTTAGTGAACAGCCTATCTCAAATGAATCAGGCTTACTTATTTCAATAGGTAAAATTGATGATAACTATTTGTATAAAACATTAATTGGATCGATTTCTAAGGAAGAAAGTTCAAGTATCGCAAATCAAATTTTTATCAATTAAGGATGAAATTGGTTAATCCTTCTTAGAAATTTGGAGTATTCCAATAAAATTAGAAAGGTATTTTATGGATACTAATCTTTTTTCAAAAATAAATACGACGATTTCGGTAAAAGAAAACGATTTTATTACAGAGGAAAAATTTCAAAAAATTATACAATCCAAAGATACGGAGACATTGGCATTTATCTTAGAAGCAACTCCCTATCATTTATCGATTGACGTTTTAGAAAATCCTAGTCAGACAGAGATTTCACTAATGACAAAATTAGTCAATGATTATAGATGGGCCTATGCTGAAAGTCCGTCTGATAAAATTGTGACTTTATTTGCTTTACGATATGTTTATCATAATATCAAAGTTTTATTAAAATCTAAAGCGACAATTAAGAAAGATTTTTCTAAATTATTAATTCCAATAGGGATTTTTGATATAGAAAGTTTAAAACATTTAGTTTCTTCCTTACATTCAGATACACTTCCTGATTTTATGGTTCATGAAGTAGAATCAATTTGGAATGAGTATGAAACTTTTAATAATATTCGTGTACTTGATGTCGGAGCTGATCTAGCATATTTTAAACATCTGAAACTTTTATCTAATGAGTTAGGTGGGGTGCTGTCTCAGGTTATTGTTGCAATGATTGACTTTTATAATATTATTACTGTAAAACGTGGTTTATCTCAAAATAAGAGTCATGGGGATATTTTACAATTACTTTCAGATGAAGGAAGTATTTCTGCTAAAGAATTTATATACATTGTAGAAAATCAAGAAATATTTGTGTGGTTCAATAAAATAAATCCAAGCTTAGATTCAATCTTTTCAACTTACGAATTGAAGATGCAGGACGCAACAATTTCATCTTCTGAGTTAGAATTTTTATGTGATTTACTATTGTATAAAACTTTAGATCAAGGAAGGTATAATGTAGATGGGCCGTTAGTTCTTGCTAGATATTTATTGGGATGTGAGTTTGAAGTAAAGAATCTAAGAATGATCATATCAGCTCTTCAAAATACAATTCCTTTTGAATCAATAAAAGAAAGGATACGCCCGCATTATGGAAGCTAATAAGTATAAAATTGGCATAATTGGTAACCATGATATTATTTTACCCTTTAGCATGATTGGGTTTGATATATTTCCTGCCTATCAAGAACAAGAAGCTATAAATACTCTAAGAAAATTAGCTCAATCTGATTATGGTGTCATTTATATCACTGAAGACATTGCTTCAATGATATTGGATACAATTCGCCATTATGATTCTCAAGTTGTGCCTGCTATTATTTTATTACCGACTCATAAACAAGGTTTAAATTTAGGATTAAAACGTATAGAGGATAATGTAGAGAAAGCAGTAGGACACAATATTTTATAATAATGTACAAAATTGTCTGTAATATTATTCTATAATTTTTGGACTTAGTAAGGAGAATAACTTTGACTCAAGGGAAGATTATAAAAGTATCGGGACCTCTAGTTATTGCATCAGGTATGCAGGAGGCTAATATTCAAGATATTTGCCGTGTAGGTAAGCTAGGGTTAATCGGTGAAATTATTGAAATGAGAAGAGATCAGGCATCTATCCAAGTCTATGAAGAAACATCTGGTCTTGGTCCGGGAGAACCTGTTGTTACAACTGGAGAACCTCTCTCGGTTGAATTAGGGCCAGGATTGATTTCTCAAATGTTTGATGGCATACAACGCCCATTAGATCGATTTAAATTGGCTACTCATAATGATTTTCTAGTTCGTGGGGTAGAAGTTCCAAGTTTGGATAGAGATATTAAGTGGCATTTTGATTCCACTATAGCAATTGGTCAAAAAGTGAGTACGGGTGATATTCTTGGAACTGTCAAGGAAACCGAGGTAGTTAATCATAAAATTATGGTTCCTTATGGAGTATCTGGAGAAGTCGTTTCTATTTCATCTGGCGATTTTACAATTGATGAAGTTGTATATGAAATAAAAAAATTGGACGGTAGTTTCTATAAAGGAACGCTTATGCAAAAATGGCCTGTCCGCAAGGCGCGTCCTGTTTCTAAACGTTTAATTCCAGAAGAACCATTAATCACAGGTCAACGAGTTATTGATACATTCTTTCCAGTAACCAAAGGGGGAGCTGCAGCAGTTCCTGGACCGTTTGGAGCAGGAAAGACAGTTGTACAACACCAAGTAGCTAAATTTGCCAATGTTGATATTGTCATTTATGTTGGTTGTGGAGAACGTGGAAATGAAATGACGGATGTACTAAATGAGTTTCCTGAGTTGATTGACCCTAATACCGGACAATCAATTATGCAACGGACAGTTCTGATTGCTAATACTTCAAATATGCCTGTTGCTGCTCGTGAGGCTTCAATTTATACAGGAATTACCATGGCTGAGTATTTTCGTGATATGGGCTACTCTGTAGCCATTATGGCTGATTCAACTTCACGTTGGGCAGAAGCGCTACGTGAAATGTCAGGACGTCTAGAAGAAATGCCTGGTGATGAGGGTTATCCTGCTTATCTGGGAAGTCGTATCGCTGAATATTATGAAAGAGCAGGACGTTCTCAGGTTCTAGGGCTTCCAGAACGTGAAGGAACGATTACTGCAATTGGAGCTGTATCGCCACCTGGTGGAGATATTTCAGAACCAGTTACTCAAAACACTTTACGGATTGTGAAAGTTTTTTGGGGGCTTGATGCTCCGTTGGCACAGCGACGTCATTTTCCTGCAATTAACTGGCTTACATCTTATTCACTATATAAAGACAGTGTGGGCACTTATATAGATGGTAAAGAGAAGACAGATTGGAATAGTAAAATAACTCGTGCGATGAACTACTTACAACGGGAATCTAGTTTAGAGGAAATTGTTCGTCTTGTTGGAATTGATTCTCTGTCTGATAATGAACGACTAACGATGGAAATTGCTAAACAAATTCGAGAAGATTATTTGCAACAGAACGCTTTTGATTCGGTAGATACATTCACTTCGTTTGCAAAACAAGAAGCAATGCTAAGTAATATCCTAACTTTTGCTGATCAGGCAAATCATGCTTTAGAGTTGGGTTCTTACTTTACAGAGATTATGGAAGGTACCGTGGCAGTTCGAGACCGTATGGCGAGAAGTAAATATATTTCAGAAGATAGATTAGATGAAATCAAAATTATATCAAATGAGATTACACATCAAATTCATTTGATATTAGAAACAGGAGGTCTATAAATGAGTGTTATAAAAGAATACAGAACTGCTAGTGAAGTTGTTGGGCCTCTTATGATTGTTGAACAAGTAAATAATGTGTCTTACAATGAGTTAGTTGAAATTCAACTTCATAATGGAGAAATTCGTCGTGGACAAGTTTTAGAAATCCACGAAGATAAAGCAATGGTTCAGCTTTTTGAAGGATCTAGTGGAATAAATTTAGAAAAGTCTAAAATTCGTTTTGCTGGACATGCATTAGAATTGGCTGTATCTGAGGATATGGTTGGTCGTATTTTTAATGGGATGGGAAAACCAATTGATGGTGGACCAGATTTAATTCCAGAGAAATATTTAGATATTGATGGTCAAGCTATTAATCCTGTATCTAGAGATTATCCAGATGAATTTATTCAGACAGGGATCTCCTCTATTGATCATTTGAATACTCTTGTACGTGGTCAAAAATTACCAGTATTTTCAGGTTCGGGCTTACCTCATAATGAATTAGCTGCTCAGATAGCAAGACAAGCGACTGTTTTAAATTCTGATGAAAATTTTGCGGTTGTATTTGCAGCAATGGGTATTACTTTTGAAGAAGCTGAGTTTTTTATGGAAGAACTCAGAAAAACAGGAGCAATCGATCGTTCGGTTTTATTTATGAACTTGGCAAATGATCCTGCAATTGAGCGTATTGCAACTCCCCGCATTGCTTTAACTGCGGCAGAGTATCTAGCTTTTGAAAAAGATATGCACGTTCTAGTTATCATGACGGATATGACTAACTATTGTGAAGCGTTACGTGAAGTCTCGGCAGCTCGCCGTGAAGTTCCAGGGAGACGAGGCTATCCGGGATATTTATATACAAATTTATCAACTCTATACGAAAGGGCTGGTCGCTTAGTTGGTAAAAAAGGTTCGGTGACACAGATTCCTATTTTAACAATGCCAGAAGATGACATAACACATCCAATTCCTGATTTAACTGGATACATTACTGAAGGGCAAATTATTTTGTCGCATGAGTTGTATAATCAAGGTTATCGTCCACCAATCAATGTTTTACCTTCTCTCTCTCGATTAAAAGATAAGGGATCTGGAGAAGGTAAAACTCGTGGAGATCATGCTCCAACTATGAATCAACTGTTTGCAGCCTATGCCCAAGGGAAAAAGGTTGAAGAGTTAGCAGTAGTATTAGGAGAATCGGCTTTATCTGATGTAGATAAATTGTATGTGAGGTTTACAAAGCGTTTTGAAGAAGAGTACATAAACCAAGGATTTTATAAAAATCGAAATATAGAAGATACGTTGAATCTTGGGTGGGAATTACTATCAATTCTTCCTAGAACAGAGTTAAAACGTATCAAAGATGATTTGCTTGATAAATACTTACCTTTGGTAGAAGTTTAATCCCGAAATGGAGTGATTATCGATGGTACGTTTGAATGTAAAACCAACTCGTATGGAATTGAATAACTTAAAGGAACGTTTGAAAACAGCTGAACGTGGACATAAGTTATTAAAGGATAAAAGAGATGAATTGATGAGGCGATTTATTTCTTTGATTCGTGAGAATAATCAACTTCGGAAAGAAGTAGAAAGTTATCTAATTGATAATCTAAAATCCTTTGCAGTTGCTAAATCATTAAAGAATTCTCAAATGGTGGAGGAATTATTTTCAATTCCATCGAAAGAAATTGAATTATTTGTTGAGAAAGAAAATATCATGAGTGTAACAGTTCCTAGAATGCATATGAATATTACTTCTCAAAATGAGAACAGTGAATACAGCTATTTATCTTCTAATAGTGAAATGGATGATGTATTTGCTACAATGAATAGTTTAATTGATAAATTACTAAGACTGGCAGAAGTTGAAAAAACGTGTCAGTTAATGGCTGATGAAATAGAAAAAACACGTAGACGTGTAAATGGTTTAGAATACTCGATTATTCCAAACTTGTCGGAAACTATTCATTATATAGAATTGAAACTAGAGGAGGCAGAAAGAGCCAATTTAGTTCGTATTATGAAAGTGAAGTAGATCCTTTATTTAGATTATTAATTAGATGAACAAATATCAGCTTGGATAAGGCTTTAAGCCTTTCTAAGCTTTTTTATTGACAGTATCAGGATATCTTTTTCAAAATTTTGGTTTGTTAGATAATGAAAATGTTTCTACTAATCTAGATTTAGGATTAGTAAATCTTAAATGTAATTATATAGAAAAAGATAAGTTAAAAAAAGATGTATTAGCAAGAGTTGGTCTAACTCATATTCATCTGGAACAAAAGATATATGAATTGTCTGGCGGTGAAGCACAACGTGTTGCTTTAGCGAAAATCATTCTTAAAAATCCACCATTAATACTTGCGGATGAGTTGACTGCATCGCTCGATCCTACGACTTCACAAGGAATTATGAAATTATTATTAGATATGAAAAATGAAAATCGTCTAATCATCATTGCAACTCATAATCCCGATATTTGGAATCAAGCAGATGAAGTTATAAATTTAAATCAATTATAGTTACAGTCAATAGATATCTTCTATATTTTAAAGTTATTTTATCTGAATCCGTAAAAGCAGTTCAATCTTGTACTGCTTTTTTCTTTTACGACTTACGCTGTTTGGTTTCATGAGCAAGCCCCTCAAAGTGAACTAATAACAAATCATGAGAAGTGATAGTGATGAAATTTCTGTAACGGAAGTAGAGCGAATTGCTGAACCATTAAATGAGTATCTCTCGAAGTAGATGCGTCTATTTTGACTTCTAGTCTGATAGAATGGTAGTTTGAAAATGTAAATGATAGCTACTGTTCATAAAACATAGAAGGTATGTAGGGTGTTGTGAGAGGAGCTAGAAATTAGTACTTACCTGATTATTCCAACAACTCCAAAGATGTGATAAAAATTTCAACTACTCTTATCTATAATAAAGCTACCTGTTCTTTGAAAATTGAATCCACTCCGTCTTGATTAGCGTGCCTGTGTAAGTAGGGACTGAGAGTATTTCCCTGTGAAGGGCAACTGGCACAAGACGTGTGTGAGAATTTTCTAACAGACACGGAGTTTATCGTTACCAGACTTAAACGATGCGACAAACTAGATAAAGGAGTTAATCATGAAGGTAGTAAACTTGTATGATTTGAAACAAATGGGAAATAAAGGTGGTTGTACCATCCAATTGATTCATCACTTTCCTTTTGGTATGGGCTTAGGACATCTCAAAAAAGACTACATTGAATTTAAACGTGTTGGTATCGTTGATGGGAAAGCAGTAGAAGTTACTCTTCGAGAACCTTATTCGAGAGATCTACTGAAGGTTGTCAAGTCGATTAAGCAACGTCAGAAATTGATAGCTTATCGTTATAAAGAAGGAAAACTGCTATTTGTGAAGAAGGAGGCATCAGATGTCCTCTGAACAACAGGAACGAATGGCAGTTCAATATGCAGAGCGTAGTCTTTTATTTACTGTCAAAAGTCTTTTAAAGATTCTAGAATGGTCTAGACGTCAGGCTCTAGCACAAGATTCCGCTTATAAGATAGGAGTGCAGAAATTAGAAGAATTGCTACAATCTCCTTATTCGATTGATACGATTAATCTGAAAAAAGATTTTTTAGACAAACCAATTGATATAGAGAAATTTAAAGCTTTTTTAGAAAAAGAAGAGATTCCTTTAGCCATCGCTTGGCAAGGGGATTCTCTGCATTTCTATACGAAAGACCGTTCGATTCTGGACAATCATTTAGACCAACTGTTAGAAAAAATGGTTAATGATCCAGAGAAATTAGCTGATTTTACCATGGATAAGTCATTAGACGATGCAATTGATGAGGCTAAATCCCAAATTACCTTTAGACAAGAAGGAGCCGTCAAACAGAAAGAGATGGTGAGATGATGTACAGTGGAAAGAAATTCCTACTATTCTCACTGTTAGGTATCTTACTAGGTTATCTTTTTCATCGTTTGACGCTTTTGTATGATTCCTATACTGGAAATAGCTTAGATAAATGGACTCATCTTCTAATGGAAGGTCAAGATGAAGTTCTTCAGTCGCCATGGAATGTTTCCTTTACTGGAAAATCCAGTGCTTTTTTTCTACTAGGCTTTGTGATGATGTTGCTGGTTTATCTTTATTTAGAGACTGGCAAAAAACAATACCGAGAAGGGATAGAATACGGGAGCGCCCATTTTGGAACTCTAAAAGAAAAGAAGCTCTTTTACGGCAAGGAATTTTCTCATGATACAATCTTAGCCCAAGATGTTCGTCTGACATTGTTAGATAAAAAACCACCCCAATATGATAGAAACAAGAATATTGCGGTGATAGGAGGTTCAGGAAGTGGGAAGACATTTCGCTTTGTGAAACCCAATCTAATTCAGATGAATAGTTCTAATATTGTGGTGGATCCTAAAGATCACTTGGCCGAGAAAACAGGCAAACTCTTTTTAGAACATGGCTACCAAGTAAAGGTGTTAGATTTAGTTAATATGAAGAACTCAGATGGCTTCAATCCTTTTCGCTATATAGAGACAGAAAATGATTTGAATCGCATGCTGACGGTTTATTTTAATAACACCAAAGGCTCTGGATCTCGTAGTGATCCATTTTGGGATGAAGCTTCTATGACTTTGGTACGAGCTTTAGCCTCTTACTTGGTCGATTTCTATAATCCACCTAAAACAAGAGAACAGCTCATTGAAGAGAGTCGTTTAAGTCAAAAAGAACACCAAAACTTGTTGAAACGTCAAAAAAAAGAAGTGGAAGAGCGAAAAAAACGAGGGCGTTATCCAAGTTTTGCTGAAATCTCAAAACTCATTAAACACTTATCCAAGGGTGAAAACCAAGAAAAAAGTGTCTTAGAAATTCTATTTGAAAATTATGCTAAAAAGTATGGAACTGAAAATTTTACCATGCGAAATTGGGCAGATTTTCAAAATTATAAGGATAAGACTTTGGATTCTGTTATAGCTGTAACCACTGCTAAATTTGCCCTCTTCAATATTCAAAGTGTCATGGATTTGACCAAAAGAGATACCCTTGATATGAAGACATGGGGCCAGGAAAAATCAATGGTGTACTTAGTTATCCCAGATAACGATAGTACCTTTCGCTTTCTTTCAGCCCTCTTTTTTTCAACTGTATTTCAAACTCTAACAAGACAAGCAGATATTGATTTTAAGGGTCAATTACCTCTTCATGTGAGAGTCTACTTAGATGAATTCGCAAATATCGGAGAAATTCCAGATTTTGCTGAACAAACCTCAACAGTCCGTTCTCGGAACATGAGTCTCGTTCCCATTCTTCAAAATATTGCCCAACTTCAAGGACTCTATAAAGAAAAAGAAGCTTGGAAAACCATTCTTGGGAACTGTGATAGTTTAGTCTACTTAGGTGGTAATGATGAAGATACCTTTAAATTTATGAGTGGATTACTCGGTAAACAAACCATTGATGTTCGAAATACTAGTCGTTCCTTTGGCCAGACAGGTTCAGGATCCCTTTCTCATCAAAAGATTGCTCGTGATTTAATGACACCTGATGAAGTCGGAAATATGAAACGGCATGAATGCCTGGTTCGAATTGCCAATATGCCTGTCTTTAAAAGCAAAAAGTACAATTCCATTAAGCATCCAAACTGGAAATACCTAGCCAATCAAGAAACAGATGAACGGTGGTGGAACTATCAAATCAATCCTTTGAATCAAAGACAAGAAAATCATCTTGAAGGCCTTAGAATTCGTGATTTAACTTTTGAATCTAGTTTAAAATAAAAATAGAAAAGAGGAAATAGATGATTACGCATTTTAAAGGTTTTGTTTATGGAGTAGACGCAAGTGCTATGTTTGCACAAGCTATGTCTTTGTTACAGAAGGGATTGATTGCGGTTGGTGCCTTTCTCGTTGTTGTGGGGATTGTCAACCTTGCAACCAACATTAAAGATGGTGGACCAGGTGTTCGGAATGCCATTCTGGAAATTGTCGGTGGTGTTATGGTCGGGGCTGCTGGAGCCTTTGTAACTCAAATTTCAATTTAGGAGGATAAACAATGACATGAATCTTAGTTTAGTCTCACCCTTTGTTTACCTTGCATCTGAAAAAATATCAGCTGAAAATTTATTTGAAGGATTTAATGTAGATTTACAATCTACGGTAGATCTGATTAAATCCTTATCTAGCTACAATCCAACAGTTTGGACTTATATGTTTAGTATTACTAAAAGTGTCATGCAGCCTCTTGGAGTTGCGATTTTATCAGTTGTTCTCATCTTAGAATTTTCGAAGATGGCAAAGAAGATTGCTAACTCAGGAGGAGCGATGACCTTTGAAGCATTAGCGCCGATGTTGATTAGTTATATTATGGTTGCAGTTGTAATTACCAACACTACCGTGATTGTAGAAGCCATCATCGGGATTGCGAGTCACGCCATTGAACAAGTGGCCTCGATTGTGGCTCACGGTGGGGCAAAGTATGATACAATCTCTGGATTAAAAGGTTCAGGATTTATTGGCCGGATGATTGTGGGCTTTTTCGCCCTCCTCATTTGGCTTGTTCGGATAGTAAGTGCAGCCATGGTTAATCTTTTGGTATCTATTCGATTTATTCAACTCTATCTTATGATCCCATTTGCCCCTCTTACGATTCCAACATTTTTAAGTGATGAATGGAAGTCTATTGGTATAGGCTATTTAAAAAATATTATGGTCTATGCGGTACAAGGGGTTCTTATTTTTCTGATTGTTTCTCTTGTTCCTTTGTTTGAATCTGCTGGGAAAATAGCTGTTTCAAATGGTGCAGGAGTCCTGCAATCTCTTGCGATTATGTTTGGTAGTTTAATACAAGCTATCTTACTGATTATTGCCCTCGTTGGTTCTCAACGTACGGCTCGCTCAATCTTAGGTATGTAATTAGATAAAGGCTAGGAAGTGGTTGCTTCTTAGCCTTTTTAGAAAGGAAAGTCATGAATACACGTGTCTTTAAAGACATCTCAAAATACCAACACAGGGCTTGGTTAGGTTTCACCACAAGACAAATCATCTTTGTTTTACCAGCCTTTATTGTCACAATTATTGTTTTGGGCTTGAATCTCTTTTTCTGGCAATTTGGAGATTGGTTTGTTTACGGTTTTGTGTTTGCCTTTACCATCCCCCTAATGCTTTTTGGAGTCTATAAACCCAATGATTTATATTTTGAACATTATTTGAAATACCGTCTTCATTTTGAACTAACGGTTCCCCTACGCACAATTACAGGAAAGAAAGGACCTGAACATGAAAAGAAAATCAAATACATTAAAGAAACAAAAAACTTCAATGACTAATAAAAAGGAAAAAGTTAAAGATAAAAAAGAGGAAGTGTTACCCTCAACGGCTAATACTCTTTCCTATCAAGCCCTGTATCAAAATGGTCTGATGCAGGTGAAAGAAGATTATTTCTCACAAAGCTATTTACTTGGTGATGTCAATTACCAGACCGTTGGTTTAGAAGATAAGGGCGCAATCATTGAGAAGTATTCTGATTTGATTAACTCTTTAGATGACCAAACCAACTTCCAATTGACCATTTTTAATAAAAGATTGAATTTAGAAAAGTTTAGACAAAGTGTTTTGTATGAGGAAAAAGAAGATGGATATGATACCTATCGTAAAGAATTGAATCGGATGATGAATCAGAATTTAGACAGTGGGGAAAATAACTTTTCGGCTGTGAAACTGATTAGCTTTGGAAGAAAGGACACTAATCCCAAACAAGCCTATCGTTCCTTGTCTCAAATTGGAGAATATTTCAAGAGTGGTTTCTCAGAAATTGATGCTCGCTTTGAATCCTTGGCTGGAGAAGACCGTGTCAACTTGTTGGCAGATATGCTTAGAGGAGAACACCATCTTCCTTTTTCTTACCGTGATTTAACGAGATCCGGTCAGACAACTCGTCACTTCATAGCACCTAATCTCTTGGATTTTAAAAACAAGAATTACCTACAAATCAATGACCGCTTATTGCAGATCGTCTATGTGAGAGACTACGGCATGGAATTAGGTGATCAGTTTATTCGAGACCTCATGCAAGGAGATTTGGAATTGATTGTGAGCCTCCATGCTCAAAGTTCGACCAAGGCAGATGCCATGAAGAAACTACGAACAAAGAAGACCTTGATGGAATCCCAAAAGATTGGGGAACAACAAAAACTTGCTCGTACAGGTATCTATTTGGAAAAAGTAGGTCATGTATTAGAAAGCAATATCGATGAAGCTGAGGAACTCTTAAAAACCATGACCGAGACAGGAGATAAACTATTTCAAACGGTCTTCTTGATTGGGGTCTTTGGTCAGGATGAAGAAGAACTCAAACAAGCACTAGATACGATTCAACAAGTGGCAGGCTCAAATGACCTAATGATTGATAAACTTCCATATATGCAAGAAGCAGCCTTTAATAGTTTGCTGCCATTTGGTTGTGATTTTTTAGAGGGCGTATCACGGAGTTTATTAACGTCCAATGTAGCAGTGAATTCTCCATGGACTTCAGTAGACATACAAGACCGAAGTGGGAAATATTACGGTATCAATCAAATCTCAAGCAATATTATTACCATTGATCGAAGCCTATTAAATACACCGTCTGGTCTGATTTTAGGAACATCTGGAGCTGGGAAAGGGATGGCAACCAAGCATGAAATTATCACGACCAAAATCAAGGAATCTGGTGAAAATACTGAAATTATCATTGTGGATCCAGAAGAAGAGTACAGTGTCATTGGACGAGCTTTTGGGGGAGAAATGATTGATATTGCGCCTGATTCCCAAACTTATCTCAATGTCCTTGACTTGTCTGAGGAAAATATGGATGAAGACCCTGTAAAGGTAAAATCAGAATTTCTTTTATCCTTTATCGGCAAGTTATTGGATAGAAAAATGGATGGAAGAGAAAAATCGATTATCGACCGAGTCACCAGACTGACCTATCAGTCATTTAAAGAGCCTTCTTTGGAAGAATGGGTTTTTGTCTTGAGTCAACAGCCAGAAGAAGAAGCGCAGAATTTGGCACTTGATATGGAACTATATGTCGAAGGTTCTCTTGATATTTTTTCTCATAAGACCAATATTCAGACAGGATCTAATTTCTTGATTTATAACGTTAAGAAGTTAGGAGATGAGCTGAAACAAATCGCTCTTATGGTAGTGTTTGATCAGATATGGAATCGTGTTGTTCGGAACCAAAAATTAGGGAAGAAAACCTGGATTTATTTTGATGAAATGCAGCTTCTCTTATTAGATAAATATGCCAGTGATTTCTTCTTTAAATTATGGAGTCGTGTCAGAAAATATGGAGCCAGTCCGACTGGGATAACTCAAAACGTCGAAACCTTATTGTTAGATCCAAATGGTAGACGGATTATTGCAAATAGTGAATTTATGATTCTCCTCAAGCAGGCAAAAAATGACCGAGAAGAACTGGTTCAACTCTTAGGCTTGTCAAAAGAACTCGAAAAATACCTAGTCAATCCAGAAAAAGGGGCAGGACTAATAAAAGCTGGTTCAGTTGTTGTTCCCTTTAAAAATAAGATTCCTCAAGGTACTCAATTGTTTGATATCATGAGTACGGATCCTGATAAAATGGCTTCTAATTAAGGGGAAGGTAAATGAAGGATAAAAGAGAAATCATACGTGCCCGAAAGGCATTTAGAAGAAGCCTAAAAGATGAGAAAAAATTCTTGAAAAAAGGAAAGAAGGAGGTGAAGAAACAGAAAAAAGATTCCGCTGTACTGGATGAAAAAGCATGGAAAAAAGAGATAAAAGAAAAGCTAGAGGAGATGAGAGAAGTTTCAAAGGCTAGAGTAAAACAAGCAAATGAAGACTACAATCATATTCTTCAAAATAGTCCTCCATCTCTTTTGAATCGCAAAGAATTAAGAGATAGACGATTACCTCATGCTAGGAAACGATTGAAAATAGCCAAGAAGCAATTTAGAGAAGCCAAGGTAGAAGCAAAAGAAGAAAGAAAAGAGAGTCATAAAGAAAGAAAAACCAATCAAAAATTTCTCTACGGTCAGGAATCGAAAGCAAAATCTAATTTTTTCTTTCAAGGGAAGAGTTTAGAAGAATTAAAAGCTAAGAAAGAAGTCAAGGACGCAAAAGAGAATTTAAAATCTACTAAACAAGCCTATAAGTCCCAAAAAGTCAGCAGGAAAGTCAAAACTTTTCTTTATGTCCTTGGACGAGAAGGTGGAGAGTTAGCTTCAGAAAATGAAGATTTAGAAGGCTATCGCACACTTCAAGAGACCATTAGAAAAGGGAAACGCTACAGTCGGCTTTCTTATAATCTTGGAAAAGCTAGTGTCAAAACAGGACAAGCAACAGGTCGTTTTACCAAGAAAAGGCTGACCAACACAAAAGAGCGATACCATCATTTTAAGGATGGAAAAGGATGGAAACTAGCGAAAGATAATCCAAGTTCCTTTAAAAATCGGTATCGAAAATTAAAGAAACAAGGTCTTACAAGTGTCCGAAATATCTATCAAAAACTAAAAGCAGCCTTTTCCTTCTTTACATTTGCGGCTGGGAATCCTGCAACCTGGATAGTTGGAGGAATAGTCTTTCTTCTTTTACTTATGATGAGCTTCTTTTTAGGTTTTTCATCTGCTAGTTTGATTCAACAAGATGAATTTGAATTAACAAAAGCTTATACCCACCTAACTTGGGAAGACGCAGAACATACTCGTACAAATGACAAAGGCATTACCTATTACACAAAAGTTGATGATGTGATGGGGTATATGAACTTTAAATTCCATGACTATGAGTTACACAAACCAGTTCACTTATTTAGTTCAGAAACTTACAAGGATTATCTGTCTACTTTGTGGCATGATTTAAACGATGGGGAAGATTTGAAATCCATGCAAGACCTTTATGAAACTCCTAAGTATAAACTATCTAAAGACGATCAAGAGGAAATGAAGGAACTAAAAGAAGAAGGTGTCTATGCTTCCATGCAGGAATTAGACAATCCGTTTGAGGGACAAAGCAACGAAGATAGTCTAACCATGACTTATCGTTATGGATACTATGATTTAGACGGCAAACCTACCCTTCAGGAGTACATACTACTAGAAGCGAAGGCTCACCAAAGGATTGTCGCACCAATGGATGGTGTTGTATCTCTAGACGGTGACAATGTTATTCTCACTAACGGAAAAGGAGAGAATGAGAGTCGTTTAACATTATATTCCATCCATAATGGCCGTGCGATTGAGGGGACAAGGGTCTTAACTGGTGATATTATTGGTGAGACACCAGATGATACAGGTTTGAAAGTTTCCTATCAAAAGTATAAGAACAAGAAAGAAAAATTGGTGTATGTCAATCCGCAATTTTATTTTCCAAAGGTCATTCAACTTCAGACAACTATCTTACCTGCCATTGGTCAGTTTGGTGGGGATGAGTTTGAACGTGCAAAACATATTTATGAGTTTTTGAAATCTCAAGGGGCAAGTCCCCAAGCCATTGCGGCTATTTTAGGAAATTGGTTGGTAGAGTCTTCTATTAATCCAAAACGAGCTGAAGGAGATTATTTATCTCCTCCAGTTGGCGCTACCGATTCCTCATGGGATGATGAAGCATGGTTAGCAATTGGAGGTCCAGCCATTTATGGAGGTGCTTATCCTAATATTCTTCATAGAGGTTTGGGGTTAGGGCAATGGACAGATACCGCAGATGGGTCAACACGGCATACAGCCTTGTTGAATTATGCACGCACCCAAAATAAGAAATGGTATGATTTAGACCTCCAACTTGATTTTATGCTTCATGGGGATAGTCCTTACTATCAAAGTTGGTTAAAGGATTTCTTTAAAAATACGGGCAGTGCAGCCAATCTCGCCCAACTCTTCCTCACCTATTGGGAGGGAAATTCTGGAGACAAACTACTGGAAAGACAAACTAGAGCCACGGAATGGTATTACCAAATTGAAAAAGGCTTTAGTCAAACAAATGGAGGACAGGCAAAAAGTGACCCGCAATCCCTTGAAGGTGTTCGTGGAGACTTGTATGAGCATTCTGTTCCTGGTGGTGGGGATGGTATGGCCTATGCCTATGGACAATGTACATGGGGTGTTGCGGCTCGTATGAATCAGTTAGGCTTAAAATTAAAAGGTAGAAATGGAGAAAAGATTTCGATCATTAATACCATGGGAAATGGTCAGAACTGGGTTGCGACAGCGTCAAGTCTTGGAGGGGAAACGGGTTCTACACCAAGAGCAGGTGCTATTGTTTCTTTTGTGGGAGGTACACATGGTACACCAGCAGAGTATGGTCATGTGGCTTTTGTCGAGAAGATCTATGATGATGGTTCTTTCCTCGTGTCTGAAACAAACTATGGTGGCAACCCTAACTATACCTTTAGAAAAATCTCTCAAGCAGATAGCGCCATCAGTTTTGCCTATACTACGAAATAGAAGAGTTTAAACTTGAAATTTTAGCTATTTTCAGGTAAAATAAATAGTGTAGATGAGTGGTCGGCTCATGGTCAATCTGATAGTAATCTTGGACATAAGGGCCAAGCGGTGGCGGACACCAGAACGAAATCCGATAGCAATCTTGGACGTAAGGGCCAAGCGGTGGCAGACACCAGAATAAACCGACTGACTAGGTGGCTTACAGACTCTGTAAACCACCTTTTTTGTGAGGAAAATATGGAAAATTCTAGAGATTATCGTAATCCAAATTACACCGAAAAAATAAAACTTCAGCGTTTTTTTACTCAGTTACAAATTGCGGCTTCTTTTTTTAAAGAACACTTTGTTGGCAAAATCATGTATTATGAAACGGAAATAGAAAGTGTTGAACTTCATTTTTCACCTACTAATTTCATGCACCTATGTGGTGTTGATTACCGAAAAGGTGCAGGCAGTTTCTTTGACGATTGTTTAAATAGTCATGTCATAATTGATGAGTTGAAAATAAAAAATGATGGAACCACGATGCAAAAGTTACAAGTTTTAGGATCTATTGAGGAGTTATTGGGAAAGCATGTTCATCTAACTGGTTCAGGACGTTATTTGTATTTGGAGTTTGATTATGCTCTACGTACAAGAAAACAGATACTAGCATTAACATTGAAAGAGACATCAAAGAAAATTGTTCCTCAATCTTTATTAGATTTGAAGAGAAAGACAGTATTTCCAGAAGGTCAAAAAGTAATTTCAATTTACTCAAAACATTTACAAACGTCGGAACTTTTTTATTATTTAAAAGATTAGTTTACATATCTTTTGTGGTATAAAACATATTTTCATCATTATAAGGAGAACGCAGTTTTGGCTCGTTCTTTTTTTGTTGATGATATGCTCCAAACAACCTACACTAGATTGGATATGAAATAGTTTGTGATTACATAATTTATCTTCAGGGAAGTTATGGACATTATCTCAATTTCTGTCATGATAGACATCTCTAACAATTTCCGTTATAACAGACATTGACTTACAAAGTATTTCTTTTCTGAACATATTAGCGTTATAATATAAATGCAGTGTTACACTGTAGAATATTAAGAAAATAGGATACTGTAGGTTTAAAATAAATGTGTAAGATAAATAGTTGGATTAGTAAAAGTTTCAAGTCTGATAAGAACAATATTACATTTCATACAACTGAATGTATATATTTTATAAGAGAGAGGGATGCTTGATTGGGGAAAATCATTCAAAATACAGTTATAAGGATTTTAATAAGAATGAAAGTGTGATATTTCTTTTTCATTAATCTTCTAAATGTATTAAAATCAAGCTTTCCACTTATGTATTCTGCTAATAAACTTCAATACATTTCAATAGATTTTCAAAATTTGGTGGGGATTTTTATTATACTTTGTACGAGCTTTTCAATACCCTATCCCAACCTTTAAAATCCCCTAAGTTATTTACGAGTCCACTGAAAAAATAGGTCTCTTACTTTTAATGAAATGAAAACCGAGGAATCTCTCGTTAATTTGAGCGAGTTCCTCGGTTATTTTGTATTTATTAAGGTCATAATTCGTTTCATATTGACCACGAAGATGGTTGTGGCTGCCTGTAACTCCATGCTGAAAAGACCCGATGCTCTCGCGACATCAAAGCCATGTCTCTGTTTTAGTTCGGCATTCTTTGCTTCGATTTTATAGCGATGTCTGGCCATTTCTTTAAAATAAGGTGTTTCCTGAAATTTCTTCTGGAAAAGATGGTCGTCACTCTTAATGGCTATTGAATAAGTTTTAGACTTTGCCCCCTCCTTATAACATCCTTCCTTGGAAAGGCAACTCTTGCACTTCTCAATGTCAAAGTAATGAGTGACAACTTGATTCTTATTTTGATATTTTTTCCCTGTCCTTGCTTTGCGAACAGCCATGTGTCCTTCTGGACAGACAAATAGCCCTGCATCTTTATTAAATTCAAACGCATCCTCTTCTTTACGGTAACCTTTTGAAACAGAAGGATTCAGTTTTGAAACCAAATGAATCTTTTCTTTGCGAGCTAGTTGAATGTTGTCCTTTCCTGAATAAGCCGCATCACCAATAATAGTCTCGATGTCCAGACTATTTTCCTTTGTTTTGGCATATAACTCAGGTAAATATTTCCCATCGCTTTGTTCACCAGAAGTGACCACGCAAGCAGTAATAATCCGTTCATCCGTCATAGCGATATGACTTTTATATCCATAGAAAGAGGTGTCGGCTGTCTTATGTCCAAGCCTAGCCTCCTCCTTAACAGAAGCTTCCAAATGTTCTAAGTCGTCCTCGACAGCCTCTTTTAGGTAATTGAACTTTTGAGACACAGCCGGTAGAGCTAAGAGTTCCTCGTGTTTTTCAACCACAGCCATTAATTCCTCTGTATAGGCCAACTCTGCTTCGAGGTTATCTTCTTGAGGTTTCTTTGGAAATTCTATTTTGATATCTTCTGAATGTTGATAAATTGTTTTACGTAAAGCTTTTGAACGCTCTCTAAGGATTTCTTGGGGTTTCTTATGATTATAATGAGATTTGGTGTGAGTGGCATCCACAATGAGGATTTTACTCTTAATCAAGTTATGTTCGAGTGCAATTTGAACAGACTTCTGAATCAATACATCAAGCAGTTTGTCATCTTTAATTCTTAGCTTTCTAAATTTTGTCAGAGAGGATGGCTCGATAACAGAATCCTCAGGAGCCAGACCAAGAAAAAATTTAAAGGCCATATCTGACAAGGAACGACCTACCACATCTACATCTGATAACTTATAAATATCTTTTAACAAGAGATATTTGAACATCATAATCGGTGAATAAGCTTTACGCCCAAAATCGGGACGATAATTCTTTTCTAGTTCATCATAAATAAAGCTAAAATCACAGAGTTCAGTTAGCTGACGTAAAAAGTGGGTTTTAGGAACCACGATATCATACAAACTAGAATAAGGACTGACATCCATAGTTAACTGATTATCAAGCATCATCTCACCTCATCTCTAGTATAACAAAAAAGCCATCAATTTGATGACTTTTTCAGTAGGCTCGTTATTTACTCAAGGGATTTTTTATCTGCTTTTTCATACTTAAACAGTCAGTCTAACTGTTTGATTTTCTTTGTGACTAACTCCCTAAAAATAGTAGAATTAGCTACTTTACTGATTTTACAAGATAATAACAAGACCTAAACGTATAATTTATTTAGGTTTACCAATTATGACTTTAACATTTTCCAATAAGGTCTAACTCAACCGTCCCCAAAGTTAAATCCTTATGTATTTAATCAGAAAGATTATTTTTCGCATATTTTTTTATGTCTTTGGGATAAAATCCCTTATATTTTTTGAAGCATGTACTAAATTTACTGTGAGAGGAATATCCTACAGCCTCTGCTATATCTTGAATTTTAAGGGTAGAGTTCAGTAGGAGTAATTCCGCCATATTCATTCTCCGTCTTTGAGTATATTCTGTAATTGTGCATTGATATTTTTGCTTAAATAACTTTTTTAGTTTTGTGCCGCTCATAGTGGATATTTTTTCTAAAGTATCCTGTGAGATAGATGTTGCATAATGATCGTCTATATAATTGGTGACATTTTTCAAAGCCTCATCATCGGCAATAGATAGTGGATTGCTGTACTTATTTAAAAAAGAGTCTATTGTAATACTTAACCATTCCTTTGCCTTTGACTCAAAAAAGATTTCAGCAGCAGGAGATGCCATCTTGCAATTAAGGATATCTTTTGCGATTCTTTCTAAAGGCTTGTTTATTATAATGCTGGTATTAAAAAATAAATCTTCATAGTTACAGACTTTATTCTTATAAGAGGACAGGCATTGCTCTATCATGGACTGATTGAAATTTATACCGATTCCTAAATAAGGAGAGTTTTTGTGAAGTAAAAACCTAAAGTCTTTAGAATTTTTTGTATTTATAGTATAAAGTGAATTTGAAGAAAGATTTTGATAAGGATTAAAACATTCACCGTTTGCTGTAACTAAATAAGATAAATAAAGGGAATAGAAATTATTCAAACCAGAAAAACTTGTATGGATAATTTCTTTTTTTATGAAAACATCATAAATATCAATAGTGAAATTATCGCCCTCGTAAAACCAATATATGCCTTCTGCATTATCCGTGCTAAAACGGAATTCATGTCCTACAGTGGAGTATTTTGTATTATCGATAGATTCATCTGTAGAAAAAAAGTTTTTAACAAAGTTATAAAAATCACTCATATTATACCTCCGTGCTTTATATTTTATCCCGAATAGACATTATCCCGAATAGACTTATTTAGCCATATCTAATTGATTGAAATCCTCATTTATTATATAATAAATGATAGATAAAAACAAGAAAAACTATGCGTATTGCAAAAGAGTTTGAAAACAAGCCTCTAAAATCAGTCTAAAAAGGCTATTTATAGGGTTTGCTAATTTTAAAAAAAGGAGGAGTTGTTCAGTGAAGGATAAGAAGAAATCAATACTGAAAAGACTAATGGCTTACGGTGGTGAAAAAAGTTTTTTACTCTATATTGCTATGGTTATGTCTGCTGTATCAGGTGTCATGGTTTTGATGCCTATGGTATATATTCATAGAATTGTAAATAACTTAATTTTAAATGGGATGGTGAATTTTGATTATGTAAAGGAAAATTCAATTTATGCAGCAGTCTTTGCCGTTCTGGGGCTTTTTATATACCTAATAGGTTTAATTTTATCCCATATTTTTGCATTTGAAGTGGAAGATAACATTATTAAGACTTCCGTAACAAAACTAATAAACAAACCGCTTGGGTATTTCGATGACAAAGAAAGCGGAAGGATAAGAAATGTAATTGTGTCCGGAGCGTCTGAAACCCATTCTTTTATAGCGCATCAACTTCCTGATATGGCGATGACCATTATATCGCCAATCGTCCTGCTTGTATTTTTCTTCGTGTTTAACTGGAAGTTAGGACTTGCCAGTATGATACCGATGATTATCGGTATGACATTGATGTCATCTATGATGACAACCGAAACAAAAAAAATGAAGGATGAGTATTATGCAGGACTTTCCGATTTATCTTCTCAGACTGTGGAATATGTTCGAGGAATTCCTGTTGTTAAAACATTTGCACAAAGTGTTGAGAGCTTTGATAAGTTATATTCGTTAATCATAAAAACAAAAGACAATGTACTTAAGCTTACTATGAGTTATACGAATAAAATGTCGTGGTTTGAAACCGTTTCTACATCGACGGCATTTTTCTTGGTACCTGTGGCATTACTCTTAATAAAATTTAATGGAAACTTATCTAATGTAGTTGCAGATTCTGTTATTTACTTCCTAATAGGACCGGCATTTGCTACTTTTATTATGAGAACTGCGACGATTACACAATACAGTTATTTTACAGAACTTGCTTTAGATAAAATTGAAAATATACTTGAGTTTGATGATTTTGTTTATGGAAATAAAACAAGTTCTGATGTTGGGATAGAGTTTAAAAATGTAAGCTTTTCTTATGAAGATGAAAATGTATTAGACGATATTTCATTTAAGGTGAATAAAGGAGAACGAGTTGCTTTAGTCGGATCATCAGGCAGTGGTAAAACTACTATAGCAAGGCTTGCTGCACGATTTTACGATATTAAAACAGGTGAAATTTATATTGGAGGAATTAATATAAAAGATTTTGAAAAAGAGGCTTTAATGAGAAAAATTGCTTTTGTTTTTCAAAACTCTAAACTATTTAAAATGAGTTTAAGAGATAATCTTTTAATCGGAAAGCCTGATGCAACTAATGAAGAAATTGACAATGCCTTAATCAATTCAGGGGCTAAAGATATTATTAAAAATTTAGATAAAGGACTTGATACTGTTTACGGAACTAAAGGCACATATTTTTCAGGAGGAGAGGCTCAAAGGATTTCTATAGCGAGAGCTTTTTTGAAAGATGCAGATATTATCATTTTAGATGAAGCTACAGCCTTTGCAGATCCTGAAAATGAACATTTGATTCAAGAGTCTTTTAAGAAGCTATCAAAAAACAAGACAACATTGATGATTGCTCATAGATTATCTACAGTAGTAGATGCGGATAAAATTCTTGTTATTGATAAGGGGAAAATTGTAGAAGAAGGCAAGCATTCAGATTTAATCGGTATGAGTGGGCCTTACAAAAAACTTTGGGAAGAATATCAAAAATCCGTAAATTGGAAGATAGGAGGTTAAACATATGGTTTCTTATTTTATGAAAAAATATGCGATGTCAGAAAAAGGCGCTCTTAACTTAAAAAAAGCCATATTTTCACACACGCTTGTTAATTTAACTAAATTGTTCGCACCAATGATCGGTTTTATGTTTCTGTTTCAGTATATAGGCATTTTAAAAAGTATTGAGAGTTACAATTTTACTTCTGTTCATTATATTGCACTAATTGTAGTAATGATGATTGTGATGTTCTTAATAGCGAGGTGGGATTATGTAAGACTTTACACCAATGTGTACAACGAGAGTGCAAATTCAAGAATTGAGTTAGCGGAAAAGTTAAAGAAATTACCTCTTTCTTATTTTGGTAAAAGAGATTTGGCAGACCTTGCGGAAACCATGATGAATGACATGAACTTATATGAAACAATTTTTTCTCATGCTGTACCTCATATATATTCAACGGCTATATCCACAAGTATTATTGCTTTAATGCTTATCTTCTATAATTGGAAACTTGCACTTGCAGCCCTTTGGGTAATTCCCATTTCTATTTTGATTATATTTTTATCAAAGAAAAGTCAGAAAAAAATAGTACAAGGCTGGATAGATGATAATCGTAAGGTTTTTGATAATCTACAGGAAAATATAGAGCAGATAGAGCAAATAAAATCTTACAACTTAGAAGATAGGATGTTAAATGATTTTTTTGAAAAATTAAATGCATCCACAAAACAGAAGACGAAAGGTGAAGTTGTAGCCGGAACACTTACAGGAATAGCTGCCGCAATTTTAAAGCTTGGAATTATAAGTGTTGCCGTTATCGGCGTCAACATGCTTATGGCAGGGGAGGTAAGTGCGCTGGTTTATATCGCATTTTTAATGCTTACAGCAAGTATTTATCTTCCTATAGAAGGAATAATCACCTTTATGTCAATGATAGTTATGCTTGATGCGGTTGTAGGGAGAATAAAGGAAATAAAGACCATGCCTGTTCAAAAAGGCAAAAAAGATATTGACATTAAAAATTACGATATTGAGTTCAAGGATGTTTATTTCGGATATGATGATTATTCTGTAATAAATTGTGTGAGCTTTACTGCAAAGCAGGGTGAAATCACTGCGCTAATCGGTTCAAGCGGAAGCGGAAAAACAACTCTCACCAAGCTTGCTGCAAGATTTTGGGATATAGATAAAGGAAAGATTTTGATAGGGGGAGAGGACATCGGTAAAATTGATCCGGAAACACTCCTTAAAAATTTCTCTATCGTTTTCCAAGATGTTACTCTTTTTAATTCAAGCATAAAAGATAATATAAAAATCGGTAAAAAAGATGCTACAGATGAAGAGATTATAAGAGCGGCTAAAATAGCAAGATGTTATGAATTTATAGACAAAATGCCGGATGGAATAGATACAGTAATAGGTGAAAACGGACAAAGACTTTCAGGCGGAGAAAGACAAAGAATCTCAATAGCAAGGGCAATACTAAAAGACGCACCAATCATATTGCTTGATGAGGCTACAGCATCTCTGGATGTTGAAAATGAAAGTCTAATTCAAGAGGCTTTATCCGAACTTATAAAAGAAAAAACGGCAATTGTTATTGCTCATAGATTAAGAACAATAAGAAATGCAAACAAAATCGTTTTATTAAATGCCGGAAAAATAGAAGCGATAGGGACAGATGAAGAACTTTGTAAAAGCTCGGAATTTTATAAAGCAATGCTTAGAAAATCAAATATTCAGTGAAAACTTATTTAGAAGGAAAATATAAAAATGGAAAAATTAAGAATTAAAGATTTAGTTACGATAGGTGTATTTACAGTAATATATTTTGTACTTATGTTTGCTTCGGGAATGATTGGTATTGTACCGATTTTATACTTGGCATACCCTACACTGGCAGGCATTATAACAGGAATAGTTATAATGCTCTTTATGGCAAAAGTTCAAAAATCATGGGGATTATTTATACTTGGGTTGATTTGTAGTCTTTTAGCAATTGCAATGGGAAATACATATGTAATATTGATACATGCTGTAATCAGTATGGCAATTGCGGAACTTTTAAGAAAAAAAGGAGAATATAAATCATTTAAATTTAATATGCTCTCATTTGTCGTATTCAACACTTGGATTTGTGGTTTCCTTATGCAAGTTTTGTTGGCTAAAGACAAGGTTATTAAACTGGCGGAAACAGGCGGTATGGGTCACGATTATATAATGAAGCTCATAGCACTTTTGAATTATCGAAGTATGGTATTAGTATATATCGGTGCTGTTGTCGGCGGGATACTCGGCGCATATATCGGTAAAGTCTTTTTGAAAAAGCATTTCGAAAAAGCTGGTATTGTATAATGCTCGTTTCTTTAGACAATCCATATAATCCCAATCCAATTAGTAAAATTTTAGTAAGTTTTTCACTTGGATTTGCTGTATTTTATAAAGTAAATACCTATTTTGAATGGGGAATTGTGCTTCTTATTTCATTTCTTTTTTTAATGAATGGATTTAAGAAAGAAGCCTTAAAAAACATATCATTTTTTGGGGTTCTTTCTTTGATACCTAATCTTGATGTAATTAGAAATATGAATGCGATTTTAATGATGTTTTTTATGCTATTTGCTGTATGTAAGATGTTTTATCTTCCATTTAGTGCGGGAAGTTTTTTTTTAAAAACATCGGATGTAGGAAGTGTAATATCCTCAATGGATAAAATGAATTTACCTCGTACTGTTTCTATACCAATTGCTGTAATGTTTAGGTTTTTTCCTTCATTTAGGGAAGAAAGTCACAATATAAAACTTGCTATGAAAATAAGGGGTATTACATTTAAAAATCCAATTTCATACATCGAGTATGTAATTGTGCCTTTACTTGTTATGTCTTCTAATATTTCTGATGATATTGCAAAGGCAGCAGAAACAAAATGTATTGAAAATCCTGTTAAAAAAACTAGGTACATATCCGTCAAAACGAAAACAGTTGATTTTGTTTATGTGCTTTCAATACTGATTATGGTTATAGGAGGAGCTTTATGGTAGAAATTGAAAATTTATCTCTATCTTATGGAAATTCTCCTAAAGTGCTAAAAAACATTTCTTTAGATGTAAAAAAAGGCGAATGTGTATTATTTACTGGGAAAAGTGGTAGCGGAAAATCTTCAATTATAAATTCTATCAATGGGTTAGCTGTACGATATGATGGAGCTTCTATGGGTGGAACCATCAGGATTGATAATAAAGATATTAAAAACCTCGAATTATACGAAATATCGCTCTTAGTATCAAATGTATTTCAAAATCCAAAGACACACTTTTTCAATATAAATACTACTCTTGAATTACTTCTCTATTTGGAGAATATAGGACTTTCAAAAAAACAAATGGATGAAAGACTAAATGATATGTTGGATTTGTTTCCGATAGAACATCTTTTAAATAGAGATATTTTTAAGCTTTCGGGTGGAGAAAAGCAGATTTTATGTATTGCTGCAAGTTATATATCTGGAACGGAAATCATTGTTTTAGATGAGCCTTCATCAAATCTTGATGAAGAAAACATTTTAATCATAAAAGAAATGCTTATAAAACTTAAAGATAAGGGGAAAACTCTTATAATCTCAGAACATAGAATATTTTATCTAATGGATATTGTAGATAGAGTTTTTTTGATTAAAGATGGGGAAATACAAAAGGAATATACTCAAATAGATTTTATGAAAATACCGTCTGAAAAGCTAAAGAAGTTAGGTTTAAGAAATAAGAATAGAGTAAAACTTACAGTACCCGAAAATGAAAATAAGGGAAATTTAGAAGTAAAAAACATTGAATTTAAGTTTAATGGCATAGATAAAAAATTGCATTTAAAAGACCTCTCTTTTGAAATGGGAAAAATTTACGGCATAGTAGGAACAAACGGACTTGGTAAATCCACTTTGCTCAGATGCCTTATAGGCTTAGAAAGAAAATCGAAGGATGAAATCTATTTGGACGGCAAAAGACTTTCAAAATCAGATAGGCTAAAAATATCATCCCTTGTAATGCAGGATGTTAATCATCAGCTTTTTACCGATTCTATTGCAAGTGAAGTAGGTCTTGGAATAAAAAATATTGAAAGTAGTTATGTTGAAAATATTCTGAAAAAACTTGATTTATATGAATCAAAAGATCGTCATCCAATGAGCTTGTCAGGTGGACAAAAGCAAAGGGTAGCAATTGCATCTGTACTATGTAAAAAATCTAAACTTATGTTTTTTGATGAGCCTACTAGTGGAATGGATTATTGCAATATGATGAACATATCCCATCTGATCAACGAATGTAAAAGCGATAAGAAAATAATATTCATTGTTTCACATGACCAAGAATTTTTAAATTCGATAGCTGACAATGTTATATATTTGTAAATATCCATAGTGATACTCATATTTGAAAAATCAAAATAAAGGAGATTTAAAGATGTAAGGAGATAAAAATATGAAATATCATGACATGATAATAGAAAATATAAGTGTATGTGAATTTCTTTTATCGTGTGAAAGTAAGATATTTTGTTTAGGAAAATTTTTATGCGTTATTAAATAATATAATAGAAAAAGAATACATTTCTAAAAGAGGACTTTTTACGCCAAAGTGTAGAAGTCCTCCTTTTTTATTATCACTAACGGAAAAGGAGAGAATGGGAGTCGTTTAACCTTATATTCCATTCATAATGGCCGTGCGATTGAGGGGACAAGAGTTCTAACGGGTGATGTTATCGGTGAAACACCAGATAATACAGGTTTGAAAGTTTCTTATCAAAAGTATAAGAACAAGAAAGAAAAATTGGTGTATGTCAATCTTCAATTTTATTTCCCAAAAGTCATTCAACTTCAGACTACTATTTTACCAGCAATTAGTCAGTTTGGTGGGGATGAGTTTGAATGAGCAAAACATATTTATGAGTTTTTGAAATCTCAAGGGCCAAGCGGTGGTAGACACCAGAATAAACCGACTGACTAGGTGGCTTACAGGTTCTGTAAGTCGTCTTTTTTACTTTAATAGTAATGTTTTACATTTTAAGGAGAACGCAGTTTTGGCTCGTTCTCTTTTTTTGTTGTGATACTTCTTTCAAGGAATATTTGATAGGATTGGAGTGAAAAAAGATTAACTAGGAAAGAAGGAAGTATATGGAAGCCATTTATCAACGTGATTCGGATCAAGATGGACTAACTGATGCTCAAGAATTGACGCTAGGAACCAATCCTCTTAGCGCAGATTCTGATGGTGATGGTCGTTCAGATTTAGTAGAAGTAGAAGAAGGAACCAATCCCTTAGAAAAGGATTTACAAGACATGGGCCAAACAAGTATAACTGAACCGTCTTCAGTATTTATGGAAATGAAACAAAAGATTTCAGATATGATGGAGAGTCACTACAAGGAATTTATACAGGCTCTGATTAGTATTGAAACAGGGATTGAAAACCAACAAGACCTAGAAGACTTATATACTTACTACATGAGAACAGATGCCGTTTCTCTTTTGTCTAGTGATTTAGAAACCAGTCCTCAAGAGGTTGAAATGGAGATAGAGTTGTAGGGGAATCATGTGATTCTCCTATTTTCGTATAGATGAAAGGAGCGAGTATGGAAGTAATGCAATTATTGGCTATGTTTCGTGGAACAATTCCAAAAGATAGGGAGAAAATGGGCCTATTTCTTCGTTATCAAGCGCAACATTTTGATGAGAAATGGCAAGACTTGGTAGAGAGTTTTTTGGCTGAAGAGGGCAAGATAAAAGAGATACCTCATGTCTATTCATTTCATCAAGATATTATTTCTTTCCTAGAGGCCAGTTCTGAAAATAATGACCAAGATCTAGAAAGTTACACAAGAAATTTTGGACAAGCAGGTCTAGATAAATTATCTCAATTAAGCAATTGGGAGAAAAACTTGGTGCTAGAAGTCGCAACCTATAACCTTTCCACTCGATTTCACATCCAATCTGGAAAAGAGAAGTTAGAACCATTAAGTGAGCTTGTATTTCATCAAAATCAGGATGTCAATTTAGTCAATGTCTATCGGGTTGCGAATAATCTATCTGACCGTATTAGTAGAGATATAGAGGAATTTCTTCTAATGGTTGACTCAAAAGAGCTTAAAAAAGAAGTTATTGAGATTCATTTTGAAGAAAAAGAGGGAGATGTTCTAGCTTATTTGGGTTCAGAATTGATGGCTACTTTAGATACCGTGACGGATCTTGTCCATCATGAAGAAAACTACACACAACTCCCACTGACACAAAAGCTGAAGATTATTACTCATTTTGATGAAGTAAAGGCTATAAGAAAAAAGTCTAATCAAGTAGAGGAATCTTTGTCTCCTTCAAGTGATGTTGAACAGGAAACGGAAGAAACGAACTCTTTTTCTAATGTCGATAAAATTGTAGAAGAAGCTTTGAGGAAATATCCAATCGGTTCACAAGTAAGTTATAAAGGACAAGTATTTCAGTTGGTTTCGATTGAAAATGCACAGTTAAATAACTTAGTTCGCCTAGAGCTATTCAATGATTCCAACCAGTTATTTGAAGAAAGTCCTATCTTATACTTGAACAGTTTAGAAGAGATTGAACAAGTATTGTCTCATATAGAACTTGAAAAAGAAGATTCAGAGATTGAGATGGATTCATCAAGTGAAAGTCAGGAAATAGATTTGTTTTCCTATCTGGAAGAAGAAAATGAAAAGGATAAGGAAACAAAATCTTTAATTTCAGGTATAGAAGATACGGATGTCCCCGTTCAAGATTTTGTTTTTCCAGATGATTTAGAGGACTTTTATCCTAAGACAAATCGAGAAAAAATTGAAACGAATATCGCCGCAATTGAACTTGTTAAAAGATTAGAAAAAGAGGGACGACAAGCGAATCCAGAAGAACAAGAGCTACTAGCCAAGTATGTCGGCTGGGGCGGTCTTGCCAATGAATTTTTCGATGAACTCAATCCAAAGTATGAAACAGAACGTTTAACTCTTAAGAGTTTAGTAAGTAAATCAGAATATTCGACCATGAAACAAAGTTCTCTCACAGCCTATTATACAGATCCAATGATTATTCGCCAGATTTGGCAAAAATTACTGGATGATGGTTTTGAGGGAGGAAGGATATTAGATCCTTCTATGGGGACTGGGAACTTCTTTGCGGCTATGCCTAAAAGTATACGAGATAAATCAGAACTCTATGGGGTTGAATTAGACAGTGTGACAGGCGCAATCGCAAAACAACTCCACCCCAATACCCATATTGAAGTGCGAGGATTTGAAGAAGTGCCCTATCAAAATAATAGTTTTGATTTAGTCTTAACGAATGTTCCATTTGGAAATTTTCGGATTGCAGATAAAAACTATGATAAACCTTATATGATTCATGATTACTTTGTCAAACACTCACTTGATTTAGTAAGAGATGGAGGACAAGTGTCGATTATCTCATCTATTGGGACAATGGATAAGCGGACAGATAATGTCTTACAAGAGATTAAATCAAACACTCATTTTTTAGGGGGAGTCCGTTTGCCGGATACGGCTTTTAAAAAGATTGCAGGTACTCGAGTGACCACAGACCTCCTCTTCTTTCAAAAGGATCAAGCAAAGAATCTTAATGAAGAGGAACTTGTTTTTAGTGGTTCTATTCCCTTTGAGGAAGATAAGCGTGTCTGGATCAATCCTTATTTTGATGGGAAATACAACACACAAGTTTTGGGTGAATATGAGGTACGTAATTTTAATGGAGGAACCCTCAATGTTAAGGGGGTATCAGAAACATTAGCTACTGACATAATGAAAGCATTAGAGAATGTGGAAGCACCTAAACAAATTGACAATTCTTTGAAAGCACCTGTTTTTATCCAAGAAGAAGTGGATAATTCTATCCCCAGTCGTATACGTGAGGACTTAGCGCTCTATTCTTTTGGATATGAGGGAAATCAAATTTATTACCGAGATACGCATGGCATTCGGAAAAGTTCAAAAGTAGACGAAATTAGTTATTATGTAGATGAGAAGGGAGAGTTTAAAGCCTGGGACAGTTCTTTGTCTGAACATAAAATAGACCGATTCGTGCAACTTCATTTGACAGATGAGGAAGCACTAGATGTTTACAAGTCAGAAGAAGCGAGTAAAAGAGGGAAATATAAGGGACTGTTCAAAAAAACTGTCTTTTATGAAAGTCCCTTATCGGATAAGGATATTAGTCGCATTAAGGGCATGGTTGATTTGAGAGAGACCTATCAAGCCTTAATTGAAATTCAACGTCATCAAGACTATAGTCGGACAGATTTTCAGGTGTTACTTAGTAAACTCAATCATGACTATGACCGCTTTGTAAGTCAATTTGGATACTTGAATGCCTCAGTCAATCGGAACTTATTTGATAGTGACGATAAGTATTCTTTACTAGCAAGTTTAGAAGATGAATACATTGATTCTAAAGATCAGAAAGTAAAATATAAAAAATCTTTAGCCTTTGAGAAAGCATTGGTTAGGCCAGAGAGAGTGATTGCAAGAGTTTCAACAGCTCTAGATGCCTTAAACTCTAGTTTATCGGATGGTAGAGGGGTTGATTTAGACTATATGGTATCAATTTATCCTGAACACAGCCAAGCTGCTATTTTAGATGAGTTAGGTGACCATGTTTTAATGGATCCAGAAAGCTATTTAAGAGGGGAAAGAAAATACCTTTCTAAGAACCAGTTTTTATCAGGAGATATTCTCAACAAGATAGAAGTAGTTCAACTATTAGTAGAGGAAAACAACCAAGAATATGATTGGAACCATGCTTTAGATTTGTTAGAATCTGTTCGCCCTCCAAGGATTCATCTGGCAGATATTGAGTTTAAAATAGGGTCACGTTGGATTCCTCAATCCGTTTATGGTAAATTTGCCTTTGAATGTTTTACCAATCGTGAATTTGAATTGTCTTCGCCTGATGTTGAACAAGTCATTGAAGTGAATCCTGTCGATGGCCAGGTTCATTTAAGGACATCATTTGCTTATCGCTATCCAAGTGCCAAAGATAGTAGTCTTGGAGTTAGTGGGTCACGTTATGATACAGGAAGAAAGATTTTTGAGAATTTACTAAATTCAAACCAACCGACGATTACCATGACTGTTACGGAAGGAGAAAAGAAAAAGACCATCACAGATTTGGAAAAAACCTCTGTTCTAAGAGCAAAAGAGCAGCATTTACAAGAGCTCTTTCAAGAATTTGTCTCACGGTATCCAGAAGTCCAACAAGTCATTGAGGAAAGCTATAATCGTCTTTATAATCGGACGGTTAGTCGAGAGTATGACGGTAGCCATTTAGTTATTGATGGCTTGGCTCAAAACATTAGTCTTCGTCCTCACCAAGAGAATGCCATTCAAAGAATCGTAGAAGAAAAAAGAGCCTTATTAGCTCATGAGGTAGGTTCAGGAAAGACCTTGACAATGCTTGGTGCTGGGTTTAAATTAAAGGAGTTGGGGATGGTTCATAAGCCCTTGTATGTGGTGCCCTCTAGTTTGTCTGCTCAGTTTGGCCAAGAAATCATGAAATTTTTCCCGACTAAAAAAGTCTTTGTGACCACTAAGAAAGATTTTGTGAAGGCGAGAAGAAAACAATTTGTGTCCCGTATTATTACAGGAGATTACGATGCCATTGTCATTGGGGATTCTCAATTTGAAAAAATCCCTGTCAGTAAGGAAAGACAGATGAACTATATAGAGGATAAACTCAATGAACTACGAGAGATTAAAACACATTCTGAAAATAAGTATACCGTTAAAGAAGCAGAGCAATCAATAAGTGGTCTTGAGAGACAATTGGAAGAACTCCAACGCTTTAATCGTGATAGTTTTATTGATTTTGAGAACTTAGGAATTGATTTTCTCTTTGTGGATGAAGCACATCACTTTAAAAATATACGTCCAATTACTGGACTTGGAAATGTAGCAGGGATTACCAATACAACGTCTAAGAAGAATGTGGATATGGAAATGAAGGTTCGACAGATTCAGGAAGAACATGATTTTAAAAACATTGTCTTTGCGACAGGAACACCTGTTTCCAATTCTATTAGTGAGTTATATACTATGATGAACTACATTCAACCAGATATCTTAAAACGCTATCAAGTTGATTATTTTGACTCTTGGGTAGGTGCTTTTGGAGAAATTCAAAACTCTATGGAATTAGCTCCTACAGGGGATAAGTACCAACCTAAGAAACGATTTAAAAAGTTTGTCAATCTACCTGAGTTGATGAAAATCTATAAAGAAACAGCCGACATTCAAACACAAGATATGTTGGATTTACCTGTTCCAGAAGCTCATATTATCCCTATTGAGAGTGAGTTAACTGAAAACCAGAAACTCTATTTAGAAGAATTAGTTATGAGGTCAGATATGGTCAAATGTGGAACAGTTGATCCGAGCCAGGATAACATGTTGAAGATTACGGGTGAGGCGCGGAAACTAGCTATTGATATGCGTTTATTGGACTCTAGTTATAGTCTAGCAGACAATCATAAACTGCTTCAGGTAGTGGATAATGTTGAAAGAATTTATCGTGAGGGAATGGAAAATAAGGCTACTCAGATGATTTTTTCAGATATTGGCACACCTAAGAAAAAAGATAATGGCTTTGATGTTTATTCTGAGATTAAGGCTTTATTAGTTGATAGAGGAATCCCTAGTATGGAAATTGCCTTTGTACATGATGCCAATAGTGATGAAAAGAAGAATAGCTTGTCTCGAAAGGTTAATGCAGGAGAGGTTCGGGTTCTTCTTGCCTCAACTGAAAAAGGAGGAACAGGTTTAAATGTTCAGAGCAAGATGAAAGCAGTTCACCATCTGGATGTACCGTGGAGACCAAGTGACATTCAGCAACGTAATGGACGTATTATCCGACAGGGAAATGAAAACAAGGAAGTGGATATTTACCACTATATTACCAAAGGTTCGTTTGATAATTATCTATGGGCAACTCAGGAGAACAAACTCCGTTATATTAAGCAGATTATGACTTCTAAGGAGCCGATTCGTGCTGCGGAAGATATTGATGAACAGACTATGACAGCTTCTGATTTTAAGGCACTAGCAACAGGTAATCCTTATCTCAAATATAAGATGGAACTAGAGAATGATCTAACTCTATTAGAAAATCAAAGACGCGCCTTTCAACGCAGCAAGGATCACTATCGTCATACAATCTCTTACTGTGAAGAAAATATGCCCATTCTTGAGAAACGATTAAGCAAGTATGAAGGCGACATTCAACAGTCTGAAATGTCGAAAGACCAATCATTTTCTATGACGATAGGTAAACAAGTTTTTGAGCAACGAGCTGAAGCAGGTGAATCCCTACACCGTCTTATCCGTCATAATCAATCTGACAGCAAAGAATTTCGAACCCTAGCAAGTTATCGAGGATTTGACATTAAAATGCTTAGTCTACCAACGAATCAGCCTCTTCCTGAAACCTTCTCTGTTAAGATTGTAGGAGAAAATCAGTATTCTGTCAGTTTGGATTTGTATTCTCCTTTGGGGACAATTCAAAGGCTTCAGCATACGATAGACCACATTAAAGATGACCAAGTGAAAACTCAGAACTTATTGGATGAATTAAAGGATAAATGGACTACTGCTAAGGTAGAAATTGAGAAAAATTTTCCAAAGGAAGAGGATTATCAAACTAAAAAGGCCGAATACGATGTACTCGCGCCATTGATTGAAACAGAAACGGATTTAGATATTATTGATCAGGCCTTACGACAATTCCACGAAAAAGGAAACGAAAAGCAGGAACAACTTTCTTTTGAATTGGATTAAAAAATAGATATAAATAGCGGACAAGAAAAGAAAAGCGCGGTAGAATAAAGATAGAAAGAAACGAGGTAACGATTATGATGGAAGATACCTATTATCAATTAGAAGAGGCCTTGGTACAGGGATTTCAAACACCTGAAGAATACCAAGCCTACAAGGAGTTAAAGGAACATTATGAGGAAGTGACAGGCGATTACAGCTTTTCCAAACGAGAACTCACTAGTCAATTGGAAATCGCTCTTCACAATCATCGAGGTGTGGACTTTGAAGAACATGAAAAAGAGGAGTATTTGGACTTAGTTCAAAAGCTAGAGGAATTTGATTCCTCTCTTGCCACCCATTATCGTCAATTGATTGACTAGAGAGGAGAAAGTCATGAATGATTTACTCCTTATCCCAGTAATTTTTTTAGCAGTAGGAGGAATTCTCATTCTTTTATGGAGACTCTTTCTTATTGCCAGTGGACTTTTCCTGATTGGTTTTGTCAGTTTTCTTATTTTCGTGGAGGGCTATGGAATTTATCTGTTCTTTACTGAACCGACCCTTTATATGGAAGATTTATCCCAGAATGGTCTGATCAGTTTTACAGTATTTTATGTAACTTTTAATCTAGCCTTTCTTGTCTTTGGTATTTTAAAAATTATCAGTTGGAAAAGAGAGTAAAAAAACAGTTGAACAAGATTGTTCAGCTGTTTTTTATATAGGGGCTAAATTACAGAATTGTAATTATAAGGCGATGATAATGATGATTTCAAGTAAAATCATTATGAATCTTCTTTTGGGAATATTCATGTGAAACCTCCTTTAATAAATTAATAAAAACTTTAATTATTATGGTATAATCTAGTCATATTTTATCACATGGATAGATTTTATTTGAGATTTGTCCCATATTTGCTCATGGAGGTATAGGATGTTAAAAAAATTTGGAGAAATATATAAATTATTTAGAGAATCAAGAAAAATTACTCTTAGAGAGATTGAGCACAAAGGAATATCACGTTCACAGCTGTCTAGGTTTGAAAAAGGGGAGACAGATTTAACGATAACAAAATTTTTGTTGGCTCTTGAACAGATAAATGTTCCCATCGAGGAATTTATGTTTGCAGCTAATGATTTTAAAAGAGATCACTTTTATCAACTTATAGATGAAGTTAAGCAGTGTTTCCTTAAGAGAAACGTGGCTAAATTACATAAAATGTTGATTAAACTCATGGAAAATGATGATTTATCTATTTTTTCAACAATCGAAATTATTTTTTTAAAAATAAAATTACAAGAACTTTCTAACGAAGAATATTTCAGCGATACGGATATAAACAGAATAACCGATTACTTATTTAGTGTTGATTATTGGGGAATGTTTGAAATTTTATTATTTGGAAATATCATGTATATTTTCAATCATGAAACATTTCTATTATTATCTAAAGAGATGTTACATAGAACTGAGTTTTATCATGACATACCTAGTTATAGAAGAGTAATCGCTAGTATGGCTCTAAATGCTTTTATCATTTGTATTGAAAGAGATTATCTAACGGATGCAAAATATTTTGAAAAACAAATTTCGCATTTTTATTTTGATGAATCCGAAATTTATGAACGGTTGATTTTTACATATGCACGCTCTTTCTATGAATTTAAAAAAGAACAGACAACAAAATCAATCTTAAAAATGAGAAAAGTAATTGGATTTATGCGCGCAGCAGAATGTGAGAAACTTGCAGAAAGATATGAGGAGCATTTAATTAAAATATTAGCACCTTTATCAGATGATAAATGAAAGTGCAGATTTGGGACAAAATAGAATTAGATTTATAAAGTGATAAACTATGCTCGTAAGCTTACAAATTCAATTTGAAGTAAGGGAGGGATAGTAATGGCTAGTTTAGAGAAACATGAACTAACAGCAATCGATTTATCGGTAGAAAAAATTGATTGCGAAAAGATTAAGTTATACAAATCATTGTCTAAGTCACACGGGCATTAATGAGCTTTATATTGATTAGCGATGATATTTGTAAGGTGAAATGAGAGAATTTTAATTCCCATATATAAATATAGGTGTTATTAAAATTCTCTTAATTTTTATTTAATTAAGAAACTTGGTGCATTTTATGAATGAGAGAACTTGGTTAGAAGTTTTTAATCGTTTCTATTTAACAAAAGATTTATCGTTAAATAATGCAATAAAACCTATCTACGTAGGTTATAAAATTATTGAGAGATGTAATCAACGTTGTGTTCACTGTTGGGCTGGAAAAAATGAGGGGGTGATACCGTCATTAAATGACGTTATATCTGCACTTGATAAACTTAAACAACTTCAACCTCTTCATTTAACCATAACAGGAGGAGAACCTTTAGTACATGAAGATTGGTTTTCAATAGTTCAATATGCAAAAAATAATTTTCCAATTGTTGAGTTATTCACAAATGCTGTTTTATTTACAGAAGAATCTGTGAATAGACTATCCAAAATTTTTGATAAAAATGATTATGTTCAAGTGAGTTTGGACGGTTTAGAAAAGAGTTACATGAAACAGAGAGGTGTTGATGATTTCAAGCATGTGGTGGAAAATATCCAATTACTTGTGACTTATGGCATTAATGTTCGAGTTAATATGACTATTACTCATCTAAATGTTAAGGATATGTTAGGAGTATATGAATTGTTGAGAGATATCGGAATAGCTTCGTTTTCTATATCTCCAGTTTATCCGTTAAGAAGAGGGAAGAACTTAATTCCGTTAGTTGATTACGATGACTACCTTGTAAATTCTGAAAAGATAAAAAAACTGCATTCTGGAACTAAAGAAACAATGCATCTTGAAATAATTTATCCAATAGAAATTCAATCGAGAGAAGCTAGAAGATTGAAGAATTCTAAAGATATTTCTCGTTTTAATTTAGATTTATTGCATTGGACAATAGATGCAAAGGGGGATATATTCCATTTTATGGATCATTTTCCTATAAAAGAACTAAAGATAGGGAATATATATTCTAACACGACTGACGAGTTATTATCAAAGGATTTTCAGATTCAATCCTCTATTATGTTTCATAGTTCTGCGGGAACAAAATGTTCACAGTGTACCTTGAATGATTATTGCACGGGATTTGGGTATCTTAATTCCTACCCTGAGATTGCTTCAGATTTTAGGAGGTGTAGCTTTGAAATCTGAAAATTTGATAGAAATATGTAAAAAAATAGAGTCAAGTTTTGACTTGCCATTTTATATCTATTCTAAGATAAGTTCTCAAAATAATGAAAAAGTAATTGCGCCTTTGAAGATTGGCCTGAAAATAACTAATGAATGTCATTTCAGATGTCCCTATTGTTTTGTAAGTAAGAATTCGGAATATTTAAGTTATCAGAATTTGAAAACTGTTTTATCCAAATTACCTCAATATCCATACGAAGTTTATTTGACTGGGGGAGAAGCAACTCTTCATCCGAAATTTGATAAAATTGTTGATTATATTGATAGTTTAGGTATTTTGATTAAACTACATACGACAGGTGTAGTTCCTCTTATTACAGAAAAATATATATTAAATAATATTGAAAAATTTTCATCGATTCAAATTAGTTTAGACTCAATAAAGAATTTTAATAAATTGAGACCAAATCTAATTGATGAAGATCCTTTAATTAAAATTGTGAATTTTTGTAAAAAATTACAACAAAATAAATTTGAAAATATCATAGTTAACATTGTAATAAGTTCTTTAAATATAATGGAGCTTCCAGAAATTTTTGATTTCTGTTTATCTAATAAATTGAAATATATTCAATTATCATCAATATTCACTACGAGTAAACGATTGTTAACTAATGATCTTGATTATTTTCTTTATTATGAAGAATTATTAACTACTTATCGAGAACAAGGAATAATTTTTAGAACAGCTCCGTTTTGTCATCCGTGGTCTTTGGCTATTCAAAAAGGTTATGATTACCATTCCCCTCTATATTGTCCGGCACAAAAAACAGAGTTTGAGATAGATATGAATGGTGATGTTTATCCCTGTCCGTTTTTGCACGATGAAAAACATAAAATGGGGAATTTACTGAATAATACCTTTGATGAAGTATGGTATTCTGGAGTAGAAGAATTAAACCATACAAATTGGAGTAAAAATACTAAATGTAAATCCTGCTCACTATATAAATTTTGTGGCGGAGGTTGTTATGCTCTGGCGAGTGTGTCTAATAAAGATTATGATATGAGGTGTAGTTTACATGCATATAAATAATAAAGTGTGGTTTATTCGTTTTGAACCTAATTTTCAAGGAGATAAAAAGACTATACTATATAATAAATTTAGTGGCGAACTATATGAAGTGTCTGAAATCTATTTTCATTTTTTAGAAAGTATAAGAAATAGGGAAAGTTGTCAAGATGCTTTAAAGAAACGATATAATACTGAAAATATAGATCTTGAAAAAATAATTGAACAAATTAAAGGCAATCTTTTAAATATAGGGGTTATCTTAAATGACTAACATAATATTTTCACAAGTTCAAAAGAGTTTTCACAAGAAGTTGATGTTAGACATTCCTGATTTTCAGGCAGATTCAGGTGAAATCATCTCCATTGTTGGTGGCAATGGTGCTGGCAAGTCAACTTTCATCAAACTTCTTGCAGGGATTTTCTTGCAGGATAAGGGAGAGGTTCGTGTGCATGGCGTTTCTAATCGTTCTAAGAAAATCAATTCGCTGGTCAAGTTTGTCTTGGAGAGCGGGCAGGGTTTGTACAGTTATTTAACTGCTATGGAAAATCTCCAGTATTTTATAGGCTTAAATGGGATTGCCTTGTCTCATATCAAAGCACAAGTGGATGCTTTGTGTGATCAGCTGGCTTTTACACCTTACAAAGACACGCTGGTTTCGGAACTGTCCCAGGGCAATCGTCAGAAATTAACCTTAATCTTAGCCTTGGTGCAAAAACCGAAAGTACTCTGTTTGGATGAGCCAACCAATGGGTTAGATTTACTGGCCAAAAAACAGCTAATGACTCTTTTGCAGGATTATGCTCGTCACCATCAAGCTAGTGTTTTCATCACCAGTCATGACGCTAGTTTTATCGAGAAGATCAGTACTCGGGTGGTGCTGATTCAGGAGGGGCAGATATATCGTGACGGAACCTTCGAGGAAATTTTTGGCACTGTCCACCAGCATGAAGTCTATCACTTGCTTCTGGCTAAGAGTGCAGAAAGCGTGCTGAGACAAAGCTTTCTTGAGTTGGACTACAAGGTGCTTGAGGATGGGATTTCGATAGAGACCAGAAATCCAGACTTTTATCGGCGATTGCTAGAAGAAACGGAAGTCTTGCAGTTTAACCGAGAACATGCCTCTTTGGAAGATTTGCTTTATGAGGTGCTCAAATGATGCTAGCAGCGATTGGGCGGGAGTTTAGCCGCCAACTCAGCGAATACAAACAGTTCAAAGTCAATCTTCTCTTTGCTAATCTGGGAATTTTCTTTTTGGTTACGGGTTTTCTGACCTATTTTGATAGCCAGCAAGATACTTTTGAGTTATTTATCTTGCTGTTTACTTGGTATTTTTCTAGCCATAGTATCACCCATCCGACCTATTTTATCGAGGACGAGATTGTAGACCGCACCATTATCAACGTGATTCAGAGTCGGCGGAGCATCTTTGGCATGCTTTTTATCAAAATTATCGTGCAGATTTTGTTGGACTTGGTCAAGTCCATTCCTTTGTTTTGCTTGGTTGCCTTGGTTCAGCAGATTACCTTTCCTGCTGACTGGATTGATACAGTTGTTCCCTTTCTTCTATCCTTTGTGGTCATTGCCTCCCTTTATGGTCTGGGTTTTCTCTTTGCCAGTTTCTCCTTTGTCTTTACAAAAATTTCCAGTATTACCAGCCTCCTTGCTTACGGGATTCTCTTTTTGGTTGGTTTTCAGGAGCCATCGAGTCATTTGATGGTTACTTTATCTCGTTGTTTGCCTTTCCATCTTTTGGTGAGTTTTATCCGTCAGCCAAGTTGGTTCCTTATTTTACTATCACTGGGCTACGGTTTGTTTTACTGGCTCTTGGGCTACTTGTGCTTTCAAACTTGTTTGTACTATGGTAAAAAGAAGGGAAGTTTGTTCCATGTATAATGAAGTGAAGCGATTTTATCTCTTTCGCAGGAGACGCTGGGCGGATACCCTGTTTGACACCCTCTACCACATCATTTTCATTCTTGGTTTTTATAGCCTTTTGAGAGGAAATCCAGACTTTCAGCTGTCTTATTTTTATTACTATTTCATCTTGACTCATGTGGTTTACTTGGGAAATGAGGAGTTGGAGTACGAGATTCGGTCGGGGCAATCTATTGTCACCCGGTATGCTTTGCAATCAGTGTATAGAATTTACCTGCAACGAGCAGTGGTTTACTTTGTTTGGTTGTCTTTGATTTTCTGGATTACCCTACTGCTGATTCATCAGGATTTACTACCCCACTTTTCTTTGAAGGTCATCAGTTTCCAAGGACCGCTTGTGGTATTGATTGCTTTCCTGATTTTCCTCGGCTATTATCTTGTCATGATTCGACTGACTATCCGCTTTCAACGAATTTCAGTCTTGGTAGATTTTCTAAACACCGTGCTCTTATTCTACTCAGGGCTCGTATTTCCAGTGGTGAGTTTTGGGAATTTGAAGAAATTATTTGATTGGCTTATAAGAAATTAAGGATTCTTTTTTAAAGCAGAGTCCTTTTTCTATTGTGATACTTTTTTCAAGATTTATCTGTTATTCTTGACCTAGTTTTTATAGAAAGAAGGTCTAAGATGTTAAATAAAGTCAAAACTAAAGCCTTAATTAGTGTTGGAGCAGTAGCCGCAACTAGCTTTATTCTCATGATGGGATATACTGCTGGTCAACACTCAACTGCTAAACAAAGTCGCAAAGAGATTGAATTGGCTGCAGCTAAACTTGTAGAGGATAAACAAGCAGAAGATAAAGCCAGCATTTTGTCATCGGATACTGTAAAAGAATTTTTGACTCAGTACTATACGAAAGAAAAACTAGGGGAAAATAATACACGCATTCAACCTTATATGACTGAATCGGCTTATTCTCAAGAATTGTCAAGTCAAAATGATGCCATGAACCAAGTATATAAGGATTATATTTTGGATTATCATTTTGAAAAAGCTGATATCTTTGTCAATCAGACTACGAATCAAGCTATTGCCATGGTCTCTTATAATGTAACCTATGTATCTGATTTAAAGAATGCCAACCAATCAAAGACCAATCAGACAGAAACCAGAACGGTTAAGTTGTCTTATTCGAAACTACCAGGTAAGTTATTGGTCAATCAAGTGCAGGTTTGGAAATCTGGGTTAGATGATTTAGATAAGGCCACTCCTAAAACTTTAGAAGAATCATCATCAATACCATCACTGCCAAATACTACGACAAAATGATGATATTGCATGGAAATAGAAGAATGTAAGCAAATTTCAATTCTTGATGTAGCCAATCGTTTAGGTATCTCCTTTAAACAAGTTTCTAGCAGTGTCTATGAACATCCTGAACACGATTCATTCCGGATTTTTTCAACTACCAATACTTTTAAATGGTTTTCAAGAGATATTCAAGGTGATGTCATTGATTTTGTTCGACTTGTTAAGGGAATTTCCTTTAAAGAAGCTCTAGTTTTTCTTTCTGAAGAACCTTTTCAAAAAGAAGCTGTTCAAGAAAAAAGAGAGAGACCATTTTATTATCCTTTAAAGAGAGTAGAAGATTCTAACTGCAGTCTGACTAGATATTACTTAACAGAATGTAGAGGAATCTCAGAAGAAATCATACAAAAGATGATACAACAAGGTTTGATAGCACAAGCCAGCTGGAAAACAAATGAAACAGTTGAACCTGTTATTGTTTTTAAAAGCTTTGATCATCGTCACAAGCTGCAGGCAGCAAGCTTACAAGGAATTTATAAGAATCACTCTCTTCCTAGAGAAAGGTTAAAAACGATTCTAAAAGGAAGCCATGGACATGTTGGAATATCCTTTGACATTGGTAAACCAAATAGACTGGTCTTTTGTGAATCGTTCATCGACTTGATGAGCTATTACGAACTTCATCAACAAAGTCTAACTGATGTTCGTTTGGTATCTATGGAAGGATTAAAAAGGTCTGTTGTTGCTTATCAAACTTTACGACTAATAGCTGAAGAAAATCAGAAGTTGGAATTTTTAGATACAGTAACACCTTCAAAGTTATTGCATTTGATCAATACAATTCGTGATACCACCACCTATTTCGATAATCATCCTGATTTATTGACACTTGCGGTAGATTGTGATGATGCAGGAAAAGATTTTTCTGATAAGTTATCTCAATCAGGATTTCCTGTTTTACTGGATTTACCTAATAATGAATCTGGGAAAGAAAAAATAGACTGGAACGATATTCTTAGAGAAAAGAAATCAGATTTTCAATTTAAGCTTGAAACTGTAAAAGAGACATTTGGAAATCCACCAGTAAGACAAAACTCTCAATGTTTAGAATTGTGATAACAAAATCAAGATGTTTTAGCTAATATTAGAATGAAGGAGGAGCGTATATGACCATAATCGAGCGCTTAGAAGAAAAGGTCACTAGGCAAGAAAGCAAGGTAGCAAGAGAGACAGAAAAACTCGCTGCTTACAAAGAGCAACTGGAGACAGCGATGTTTGCGACGTTCAAAAGGCGTCAAAGCATCAGTCACATGAGTTTTGAAGAAGCTCTTGACCATGCCTTTGGTAAAGAAAGACAATTCGATGATTCTGAATTTAGAAAGGATGAAATGAGTGAATGACAAAAGATTGGAATTTTAATCAACCATTAGAAAGTAAATCAGAAAATCAAGGGGATTCAGATAAAATTGCGGCCTTATTTGGAAATCATCAAGGAGGTAATGATGTAAATTATGAAGCAGCTTTTCAAAAGCGAAAACAAGCGCCTGTGACGGAATCAAATTCTAGTTCTAAACCTAAAGTTACAGAGGTTAGAACAGGAAAAGAGACAGATATCACTACAAGTTATCAGCAACATCTTAAAAGACTGATTGCTGATAACAATAGCGATATTCAAAGCAGTCAAAAGAAAATTGAAGAGCTACATACGTTGATTGACACAAAGAATAAAGACAATAAGAAATTACAGTCCATTTATGATGCGATTTCGGAATTACACTAAGCAGTCCTGATAGGCTGCTTTTTTTGAGAGGTTATAGATGTTTACAACATTTTTTAAGAAAAATCACGACAATAGTGATGTATTTAAAAAGCTGATTCATAGACTATCTGATATGTCTGTCCAAGATCTTGAAAAAATAGACCGACTGTTAGATATCATTTTCACTCCAGATCAAGAATCAGAACAAGTAAAAACAGAATCAACTTATAGGGAAGAAACTTTGGACGTCACATTAAAGGAAGCTAAGAATCAACTTCATAAGGAACAATTGGAGAAGAATTTAGAGAGATTTAGGAAAAACAGCCAATAATGCACCAAAAATGGTGCATTTACTTTTTCTAAATGTTATAATGGTGGTATAAAAATAAAAGGAGTTTGCCATGATTGGAAAGAACATAAAATCCTTACGTAAAACACATGACTTAACACAAGACGACTTTGCCCGAATTGTAGGAATTTCTCGAAATAGCTTGAGCCGGTATGAAAATGGAACGAGTTCAGTCTCTACGGAACTAATAGACATCATTTGTCAGAAGTTTAATGTATCTTATGTCGATATTGTAGGAGAAGATAAAATGCTCAATCCTGTTGAAGATTATGAATTGACTTTAAAAATTGAAATTGTGAAAGAAAGAGGAGCTAATCTATTATCACGACTCTATCGTTATCAAGATAGTCAGGGAATTAGCATTGATGATGAATCTAATCCTTGGATTTTAATGAGTGATGATCTATCTGACTTGATTCATACGAATATCTATTTAGTAGATAATTTTGATGAAATAGAGAGGTATAGCGGCTATTTGGATGGAATTGAACGTATGTTAGAGATATCTGAAAAACGGATGGTAGCCTAATGAAAATCCAAGATTATACTGATAGTGAATTCAAACATGCTCTAGCACGGAATCTTCGTTCTCTGACAAGAGGAAAAAAGTCCAGTAAGCAACCTATAGCGATTTTGCTTGGAGGGCAAAGTGGTGCTGGTAAGACTACAATTCATCGTATTAAACAGAAAGAATTTCAAGGAAATATTGTTATCATAGATGGCGATAGTTTTCGCTCTCAACATCCACACTATTTAGAACTGCAGCAAGAATATGGCAAAGATAGTGTAGAATACACCAAAGATTTTGCAGGCAAAATGGTAGAGTCTTTAGTAACAGAATTGAGTTATTTGGGATACAATCTTTTGATAGAGGGAACTTTACGAACGATTGATGTTCCAAAGAAAACAGCACAACTATTAAAAAATAAGGGGTATGAGGTACAATTAGCCTTGATTGCGACAAAGCCAAAGCTGTCCTATCTGAGTACTCTTATCCGTTATGAAGAACTGTACGCTATTAATCCAAATCAAGCACGCGCAACTCCAAAAGAACATCATGATTTCATTGTAAATCATCTAGTTAATAATACACGACAATTGGAAGAACTAGCTATCTTTGAAAGAATTCAAATTTATCAACGAGATAGAAGTTGTGTATATGATTCAGGAGAAGATAAAACTTCAGCAGTAACCGTTCTTCATGACTTACTATTTGGAGAATGGAATCAAGTAGAGAAGGATATGCTTAAATCAGGAGAAGAAAGATTGAAAGATTTAACTAATCGAAATGGTTGTTAGAACACAAATTTTAAAGTAAAGTCTACTGATAACTTTTGTTAGTTGTGTGAAGTGGTCGAAAATTTTTTAGAACCAAAAGTGTATTGACCCAAAAAGTTAAACAAATAATTTAGACAATGGATTTAGTTCTATACTGCACAAGGCTAAGTCCTTTTCTACTTGCCTCCGTGAGCTGACCTGGTTTTCGCCCTTGTATCACGCTACCAGTATGATTCGGATTATATGGGGTGGGGAGGTGATAGGTCTGTATTTTCATCTTATCTGGTTGATAGGCTTGGCACATTTAATGACAGTCATTCCCATGTATATGTTGAATCTTAGTTATTATAGACAACTAAACCTTTTTGTCTTGTTTTTTTAAAAAAATAAGACAAAAAAGGAATTTTTTATATCATTTTTCTTTTTTTCTTTATAAAAAAGTGATATAATAATGTTGAAATATTTAGGAGTTATCGAAAATGGCAATTAAATTGAGAGAACTGACAATTGAACAAATAAAAAATGTAGATCATGGCAATATAAAGTTTTATGATAGTAATGGATACATTAATCTTTTGGGTATTTATGGTCAAAATGGATCAGGTAAAACAACAGTAGTGGACGCTATGGATATTTTAAAAACTATTATGGCAGGAAAATCTATTCCTGAAGATAGTTTTGGGATTTTCAATACGAGTGAAGAGCGTCTGCCAAAGATTTGTATAGAAATTGAGTCTGAAAATAATCTTCTACTGAGGTATGAGGCTGAGTTTATTTCAGACGAATCTACAGTGGAACAGAATGTATATCTTGCACATGAAATAATATCTTATAAAGAATTTAGACCACGGACACAGTTCAAACGTTTATTTGAGTTTACAATTTTAGAACGAGATGAATCGGGTGAACTAGAAGGAAGCTTGAAGTCACGTTCCAAGTTTATAAGTAAGGATGCTATAGAAGTTTTAGCAGATGCTGCACTAAGAGCTAAATCTTCTGTTCTTTTTTCCCAGGAATTTAAAAACCGATTAGAAAAGCAAGAAGGTAAAGAGATAGAAAAGAAAGCCTACCAGATTCTAGAAGAATTTTGTAGTCATATTCGAATTTATACCCAGCGGTATGCGAATTTGACAGGTATGGGAGCTATGCCTATCAATATTAACTATAAAAATGAGAATCATGCTTTCCAAGGTGGACTACCTGCAATCTTAAATAAAGGAGGTACTCCTATACCGCAAGAACTTCTTACTGTGTATGAAGACACCATTCGCTACATGAATGAAATTATTCCTGTTATTATTCCTGATTTAACCTTGAAGATGACCGTGGGAGATTCGACGATTGATTCACAAGAAAATCAATACTATAATGTAAATTTCCTTGCACAACGCAACGGAAAAACTTTTTCCTTAATTCATGAATCTGAAGGAATTAGAAAAATTATCAGTATGATTGGTTTTCTTATTGAAGTCTTCAATAAACCAGGAATTATTGCCTTTATTGATGAAATCGATTCAGGGATATTTGAATATTTATTAGGTGAATTGATGGAAATCTTCTCCAATGATGCCAGTGGACAATTGGTTTTCACTTCACATAATCTTAGAATTTTAGAAATGTTACCAACCCGCAAAATTCGTTTTTCAACGACAAATAGAGAAAATCGATATATCACTCTAAAGGGAGTGAAGATGACGAACAACCTTCGAGACCTATATTTACGTTCTATTCAAATTGGAGGAGCAGATGAAGAGCTTTATAAAGGGCAGAGTCAATCTAAAATGCGACGTGCTCTTAGAAAGGCAGGTAAGTATATCGGTGAGTAAAAAAGAAGAAAAGGTTTTCTTGATTTTTGTTGAAGGAAGTACGGATGCGGACTGCCTGGATTCAATTGTAGATGAATTTAAACAGAAATTAAATTTATCTGATATTACGATAGATATCCAAAATGGAGATATTTTTACTTCGAGTGAAAATGAAAGGAAAAATGGAACTACGATTTTAAAAGACCAATTACTTAGTTATCTAAGAAAGAGCAAATTATCTGCCTCACAGATTGTTCATGTTGCTTTTGTAACAGATACTGATGGTGTATTTATAAATCCTAACGACTATAGCATTGATGCTAGTGTCAATGCTTTTAAATATGATTTGGTAAATAAAAAAATTCTCTTTGAAAATGCAGCTAAAAGAGATAGCGTTCAAAGAATTCGGCAGAAGAAAGCCAAAAAATTAGTATCTGTTATTAAGGAATTGTCTGAAAGTTCATTGACAGTGAAGAAAAAGTCCATTGCATATTCCGTTCATTTTAATTCTATCAATCTTGAACATGTGTTGTTTGATAAGATTTTACCTAGCGAATCCAAAACAGTAGCAGTAGATAATTTATTGGATGATATAGATAATGATCCTTACCAGATGATTGCTATTTTTGAGAGCAAAGCTTTGGGGGAGAATTATATGGATTCTTGGCAACAGATACGTAGATTAGAGATGAATCAGGGTTATACGAATTTGCATATTCTGTTTAAAATATTAGATAGCTTTGAAAAAAATATGGAAGTAGATTAATTTTGACTAGGAATTGAAGTAATTTAATCACTCATAAGAGGTCAAATTACAAGTTTAAGTAAGCCAGCAACAAGTCTTCTCTAGGTGACTTCTAGTTCAAACATTTTTAGGATAGTAATTAATCAAATTTTCAATGAAGTAGATATATTCCTTAGAAAACACATTATACAAGCGGTTGAATTCGTTCCATTATCTACCGTTATGGAACGAATTTGATGTTGTTTTAAGATGAGTTTTAGAGTCTGATTGACCGCCTCAGCGCTTTTATTTCGAATCAATGGGATGATTTGATGCCTGCTCTTTCGATCCGTTAAGACAAGTAAACAGTAGTTTTTCTCTCTTGTAAGTAGAACGGTATCAATCTCATAATGTTCATTCTCCAATCTCAGATTGATAGCTTCAGGACGCTGTTCGATAGATTTACCAGCGGATTTAAAGTTCGGACTAGCTTGTTTCTTGTTTGCTTTTCCTTTTCTAGGGTAAAGCAGATCCTGTTTCGTTACCCCCCAATTTTCCATGATGAATCCAGTAGTAGATGGTAGAAATACCCATTTAAGGTGGGCGAAAATTTTTTAGAACTAAAAAACGCATAGTATCAGGTGTTGAAGAAGCTTGATATTATGCGTTTTCTTGTGGGAAGATTTACTCCATATTCTTCAGGAATTAAGATTTTGCCCAGCCTCAAAAGTTCTAATCAATTTTAATAACTCAGAAAAAGAAGACTGACAAAATATGGTTACTTTAAGACGAAACTAGAATTTGCTCTCAAACTGGAGAATGTGGAAGAAGAAATCAAAATTCTATGATGTAATGGCTAGGTAATTACGGATATAAAGTTGTAAGACTTGAAATTTTATTTCATAGACTTAATCACTATTATCCTTCTTAAATTCATAGATCGCTTCCAAGTAAAAATGAATTTTTTCTTTAATATATTTTAATGATTTATTATTAGTTATGTCTATAACACCAAACACACTATAGTGGTTTCGGTAAAGCTCATCATAATCAATCTGACTGCCTATGATGATAACTTCTGATTTTTTTGAACTAAATTGGATAGATTTTAAATAGAGTTTCATTTTTTTAGATGTTAGAGCCCCTGATTTTATGATAAAATAAGTAGAAGATTTATATTTGTAGTTAATCTTATGTCCTTGTAAAATTTTTGTATTTTTGAATGTTTTTTTTAAGAAATAATATTTTAAATACAGAGATAAAATATAGCCAAATAAAGAGTAGTGTAAAATTTGAATTGCCTTCATAGCTTTCCTTTCATTAGAAATTAGTTTATCAAATGAAGAAAGATTAATATTATTGAGATACTAAAAAGTATCTATTTTATCATGAAATGTCTAAATTAAGAAAATTTTTACCATTTGAGATAGTATAGAAACCATTTGAGATTTTTATAATTTAATTTCCATCATTCTGATAAGATTAAACTAATAGAAGGAGGCTAAATATGAAAGACTACATTTTATATCAAGATAGAGCTATCGTAAAGGTACCACTCTCTAAAATTTATTATGTTACAACTCACCCAACAAAAGCTCATGCTGTTCTTTTTGTAACAGCCGAAGGGAATTTTGAAGCTTCAACCTCACTAGCTAAAATCGAAGAGGAAAGTACAGAAGAACTTATTAGATGCCATAGAAAGTTTCTTGTAAATAAAGATAAAATAGCAGGATTTAATCATGAGACAAGAACAATTATGTTTTTGGATGATAGAGTATCAGACATCGCTTGTTCTAGAAGACACTTTACAATATTAAAAAATCAGTGGAAAAATATATAGGAGTGAAGTAGTGAATATTTTTATACTAGAAGATAATTTTTTACAACAGACTAGAATTGAAAATGTTGTCAAAAAAATTTTGGTGAATAATAAGATTGAGTATAGGCATTTTGAGGTTTATGGAAAACCTCAACAGCTTTTAGAGGACATTTCAGAGAGAGGAAATCATCAATTATTTTTACTTGATATTGAAATAAAAGATGATGACAAAAGAGGATTAGACGTTGCTAGAGAAATCAGAAAACTTGATTCTCAAGCAGTGATTGCTTTTGTAACATCACATTCTGAGTTTATGCCTGTATCTTTTGAATATTTAGTATCAGCTATTGATTTCATTGATAAAGAATTACCTGAACCATTATTTATCAAACGAATTGAAAATGTTATTTCAAGTGTTAGCGATAATCAAAGAAGAACAGTATCTGAGGACTCTTTTATATTTACAGGATCCAAAGCTCAAATTCAAGTCCCTTTTAAAGATTTATTGTATATTGAAACATCAACAATTGCTCATAAGTTGACTCTCTATTCCAAACGAGACATAGTTGAATTTTATGGACAATTGTCAGATATTCTTAAACAGGAACCACGTTTATTTCAATGTCATAGATCATTTATCGTAAATCCTTATAATATATCTTTAATTGATAAAGAAAATCGATTAGTTCATTTTCAGAACGGGTCCTCTTGTATTGTCTCTAGATTAAAAATTCGTCCACTTATGAAAGCTATCGAAAGACTTCATGACTAAGGAGATTTAGATGATATTTTTTCTAAATATTATAGGTATTTTTCTATTGTTATGTATCCATGCTAGGGTTTTAGGTGAGAAATTAAATCTAAAAAAAGTAGTAATGTCCATTATTCTGTTCCATCTTTTATCATTCCTATTTATTGTTTTATTTAAATCAACTGGATTTTACTTTCTTGGGTCATTATTGCTTTATCCTACCTTTTTTATCCTATATACTTTGTCTATTAGTAAATTAAGAAGTAAGGTTTCTTTATTACTTTTTTACTCATTATTTCCACTTGGATTTTGGGATGTCATCAGAAATTTTTTAGGTTACTTTATAATTTCTAAGATTCCAATATTGTATAGACTATATGAAACTAATCTAGGAACAATGATTTTCTCTTTATTAGCTGAAATTATTGTGTTTTTTCTTATTAGTCTCTTTCGATATAATTTTAGTCATTTAAAAATAAAGAACTTGGATAGAAAGACAAAATTTATTTTAATTACTGCGGATACTTTAATGCTAGCTTATTTTATCTTACCATCTTATATAAACTACAGTGATAAAGTAAGTTGGGATAGAATGTTGGATTATAAAGAATTATTGACAGCAGTTTACTTTTTATTGTTTATTTGTTTTGTTAATCTATTGGATAGAAAATTACTTCAAGAATTACAGGAGAAAGTCGTTCTACAAAAAGAAATTCAATTGCAAAATCTTAGCAATTATAGTCAACAAGTTGAAGGGTTGTATCAAGAAATTAGAGGCTTTAGACATGATTATGCTAATATTTTGTCAAGCTTAAAAATAGGTATAGATCAACAAGATATTAATCTGGTTTCTCAAGTCTATGATAGTGTTTAGAAAAATTCTGGTGAAAAATTAAAAGGCAAGCGTTTTGATGTAGCACATCTAAGAAATATCAATAATTTGGCGCTAAAGAGTTTACTATTATCTAAGTTATCGGAGGCTCAAAACTTATCTGTTCCAGTTTCCATGGAGATTAGTGAACGGTTCTCTATAAAAAATATGGAACAAATTGACTTCTTAACAATTACTTCTATCTTGTTAGATAATGCTATAGAGTCTGCAGCAGAAGGAGGAATAGCAGTTTGTTTCCTTGAGGATACAGAATGGAATAAATTAGTCATGATTGTAAAAAATTCTACTTTAGAAAGAGAGATAGAATTGAGAGATATATTCAAGCGTGACAATTCTTCAAAAGGAGAAGGTCGGGGTATAGGATTGGCCAATGTTCGGAGAATTTTAAAATCTTATCCAAATGTATGCCTGAAAACCACAAGTAAAAATTATGTCTTTACTCAGATTTTGGAAATAGAACTTTAAAAGAGTCGCCATTCTTAGGGTATTCTATTGAATATTTTAAGATGGCCTCTTTTGTTGTGACTTTATATGCTAGTTCCTACAAATGAGCTAGGAAATAGTTATAATAATAAAACTGGGCCAAAAAGCTAGAGTGACGACTTCACAATATCTAGCAGCTATTTGTGGAACAAATTTTAAAATGGCTTATTTTTAATCTTGAAAGGTTACAAATCATGAAAAAATACGTTTCGTGATGAAAAAAGTACATTTAAAGACTTTGAGGTAAAAATTTCTTCTTTCCTGCTATAATGAACTTGTCAAGGCTATGATCTCATAAAATCATCTACTATACAGGATCTACTCATCGTGGAAGCAAAAACAACTCATTCAAAATAGTTTTAAAAAAAGAAGAGGTGCTAATATGTTAAATGAAACTATGATTCAGCTTATACTCATTGCGATTTGTTGTGTGTACATTATTTTTAACACCAAGGCTGATAAAAACTCAAAGAGAGGATATCGTACAGCTTTGTATCTTTTCGTTTTGGCTGGTATTATATCGTATATTATAAACTATCTAAATTGGTTAGATTTTTTCTTATTAATAACTCCGATAATGTGTCTATTTAAATTTGAAGATAAGTGGAGTTAGGAGCATGTAAATACTTTTTGGTAAAAATGATTTGGCATGTATTTCAGGTAGGGTAGGTACGACTGAAATAGGCTTTTTCTACGCTGATCCTGTTAGTGTTACATTTGCGATTTCAACAGGCGGGCTAGCGGCAGAAAGTTTTTGTAAATAATGAGAAAAATAATTAGTATATTTTATATTATTTCTATAGGAGTCTTGTCTTTACTAAAGTCACAAGATATTGTTGATATCATAGCAACTCTACTATTGATTTGTATAGGTTTAAAAGGAATGAACCAAAAGGGAACTTTATAAGGTTTTGTTGACGATACTTTTTCGCGTCATTACATGTTTGGACAATGTTTCATCTGTTAATTTCCAAATTGAGAATGGAGATATTGTAACTAAGTGTGATTTTGAGTCAACTAAATATGTCATGGTTAATGGTTGGATATCTTCATTGGGTAGGAGCTATTGTCTTTCAGGTTATAGAGGATAATTTATGGATAAGAGAACAGAAGAAATTCTCAATAAGGTTTATAATTTGATTTTAGATACAGATATTCATAAAAATGAACGAGATATTTTATTACGTTATAAAACTCTATTAGAGAATACAAAAAATGAGCAGAGAGTTGTCATGGGGTTGGCAGAAGCTCTTCGTCAGCAGGCTGTTAGTGGGATTCATAGTCACAAATCAATGAGCCCAAAGGTTGCGACATTTTATAAAGAAATTGCCACATATGGAGAATTGAGTAAAAATCTAGCTCAAGGATTAATATCTTTTGGTATAACGAGATAAGGAAAAATGAGCAGAAAAACTTACCAAGTTTGTAACAAGATAAAAATTAATATAAATGTAAGGAAATATTCGTGATGAATAAAATGGTGAAACGATTTGATGTAATGCATGAAGCAATGATATCGAGCATTGAAGGTGAACTCTAATGCTTTGAGAAGGGATTGTTTCTTTAAGGGGATATGGTGGAGCTATTATAGGCTTTTGGATAGGAACTGAATTTTTTTTCTACGAAATAGAAAGTTGAGGTACAGATGAAGCAGCGTTTAATAATTGCAATTAGTTTTATAATGATTGGGATATCCATTAACATTTTAATCGAATCAAATACTATTATTCATAAATTTATTGCTATATTAGGTCTGATTATGTATTATAGAGGTGTTTTTAGAGAGTATAAAAATATTAAAAACAATTCAGATTTTTAAATTTTATATTAAATCATGTAATTTGTGTGTCATTTCTGATATTGTAAGAGACATTCCATAAAAGTGTGTAATATTATACTAAAATGTTTTGAATCAATAGTCATGTAACAAAAAAGAACAGCCGAAACTGTTCTTTTTGTCATTATTTGAGACCGTATTTTTTGTTGAAACGATCCACGCGTCCATCTGCTTGAGTGAACTTTTGACGTCCAGTGTAGAATGGGTGTGAGTCTGATGAAATTTCCACACGGATCAATGGGTAAGTTTCGCCTTCGAACTCAACTGTTTCGTTAGAGCGTTTTGTTGAACCGCTAAGGAATTGGTAACCAGTAGTTGTGTCCATGAAGACAACTGGGCGATATTCTGGATGGATATCTTTTTTCATTTTGCAATATTTCCTTTCTGCCATGGTCTCTTTGCGAGCCATAGATTGTTACCATACTAGTCTATCAGATTCTGAAAAGTTTGGCAAGTATTTTATTAGTTTTTAAGCAAGTTTTTTAACTTTTGGTAGATGATTTCGTTTTCTTCTAGACTATAGGAATTGGCACCACTTGCTAGAGGGTGGCCTCCGCCATCATGTTCCTTGGCAATTTCATTGATAGGATGGATTTTACTACGTAAGCGAACACGGTAGTGGCCATCAACCTGCTCCACAAAAATTCCCCAGAGACTGACGCTGTCAATCCGACCAGGAGCTCCCACAATAGCAGCAGTCTCAGCATCGGTGACATTGAATCGTTTTAAGATTTCCTGACTCAGGATAACGCGAGCAGCACCATTTTCATCCACTTCCAGATGGTCGTAGATGTAGCCTTGAAGTTTTGCAATTTTGTAGCTCATAGTGTCCATTTTGCGGGTGAGAGCCGCAAAGTCAAAGTTATGTTCTCTCAGATAGGCAGCCAGGCGAAGAGTCCGTGCAGTGGTAGAAGGGTAGAGGAAGCGACCTGTATCACCGACAATTCCTGCAAAGAGCAACTCAGCAGCACAATCTGACAAGGCAAGTTGATTTGTTTGGGCAAATAGGGTAATCATCTCGCTAGCGCTACTTGAACTAGTATCCACCCAAGACAGGTCACCGTATACATCATCATTTGGATGGTGGTCAATCTTAATGAGAAAATCACCTTGACTATAGCGCTTATCATCGATACGAGCAGTATTCGCTGTATCACAGACGATAACAAGTGCCCCTTGGTAGACACTATCTTCAACAAAATCCATCTCAGCCATCCAAGTAAGAGTTGGTTCATCAAAACCAACTGCTTTGATGGTTTTTTCTGGGAAATGATGTTTGAGAAGAGATTTCAATCCCACCTGACTTCCCAAGGCATCAGGATCTGGTTTCATATGACGGTGAATGATAATCGTGTCGTATTCTTTAATTTTTTCTAAAATTTGATAGCAAATTTCCATAGATAACCTCAATTCTTTCTCATTTCATTGTAGCACAAGAATTTTTATTTTTAAAATGAAAAAGATGTGATATAATGGAGAAAGATAAATTGAGGAGGACGATATGGCATTAGCAAAAATTGTATTTGCCAGTATGACCGGTAATACCGAAGAAATTGCAGATATTGTAGCAGACAAATTACGTGACTTGGGCTTGGATGTCGATGTTGATGAATGTACAACTGTTGACGCTTCAGACTTCTTGGAAGCAGACATCGCTATCGTTGCGACCTATACTTATGGTGATGGAGAATTGCCAGATGAGATGATGGACTTCTACGAAGATTTAGCTGATCTCAACTTGAATGGCAAAATATACGGAGTGGTTGGCTCAGGTGATACCTTCTACGATGAATTCTGTAAGGCTGTTGATGACTTTGATCGTGTCTTTGTTTCAACAGGAGCAGAAAAAGGTTCAGAGTGTGTTAAAGTTGATCTTTCTGCTGAGGAAGAAGACATTGAACGCTTGGAACAATTCGCAGAAGAATTGGCTGCTAAAGTAGGATAAGCATAAACGTGCGCTGATGCAATCAAATCAGTGCATTTTTCTTACCGTGACTTGGGATTTTACGGCTCTTTGTCAACTGTAGTGGGTTGAAGAAAAGCTAAGCTCGAGAAAGGACCCATTTCGTCCTTTCTTTTTTGATATTCAGAGCGATAAAAATCCGTTTTTTGAAGTTTTTAAAGTTCCGAAAACCAAAGGCATTGCGCTTGATAAGTTTGATAAGATTATTGGTCGCTTCTAATTTGGCATTAGAATAGGGTAACTGAAGGGCATTGACGATTTTCTCTTTGTCCTTTAGAAATGTT